>DASQHV010000149.1:0-11822 GCA_035631915.1 Candidatus Acidiferrales bacterium
GCTCATCAGCTTGAGCGGCGCGAGCGCCTCGAGCGGCCCCTCCAAGCCGAGATAGAGGTCCTCCAGATTCTCGCGCACGATCACGAAGTCGATTCCCTCGGGATGCTTGAGCGGGCTCTGGAAGCCCTTCGACCAGCGCGCCGGCCGCACGTTGGCGAAGGTCTGCTTGCCCCACCGCAGGTAGCCAATCGACGTGGTCTTGCCCGAGGTCGAGCCGAACAGCGTCGTGTCCGACGTATCGATCGCCTTGCGCGCGGCAACGTCAGTCTCGCCGCGGGTCCACTTCTCTCCCGGCGGAAACTCCACATAGTCGACGGGCAGTCGCAGCGCCCGCAGGACGTGCATCGTCGCCGCCATCGACTCTGGCGCCGCATCGTCGCCCGGCAAAACCACTACGTTCTTATTCGCCATACCCGACCCATCTAGTTCGGCTTCGCCGCCGCGAGCGCGTCGCTCAGTGCCATCATGCAGATTCCCGACGCGTACGATGCCGTACCCAACTCGATTGAATTATAAAAGTCGAAGTCGCCGGGAGGGGTCTGCTGCGAGACGCAAGTGAACTCGCCGTCGTCGTTGATCTTCGCGCAAATTGCCGCAAGCGCACGGGCATACGCGGATCGAGCGCGCGCGACGTCGAGTCCGCGATAGCGATCGCGCAGCGCCGCGCCGAGCGCGCAGGCAAAGGCGGCTGCCGACGACGCTTCAAGGTACGAGTCGGGACGATCGATCACCGTATGCCACAGTCCCGACGCGTCCTGCAGCGCGACGATCGCGTTGAGTTGCCGCACCACGGCGCTTTCGATCGCGTCGAACTTCTCGCGCAGACCCTGCTGCTCGAGGATCGGCAGCACGTCCGCCGACGCGATCGAAAACCAGCTGTTGCCGCGCGCCCACAGGCATTGCGAGTGCGATTTCTTGTCCACGTAGGCTACGTGCCACAGCAGTCCCGTCGCCGGATCGACCAGATGCTTGTAGTGCGTGAGGATTTGCCGCGCGGCCCATTCGATCTTCGCGCGGTCGCCTAGCAGCGCGCCCAATCGCGCCATCGCCGGCGCGGTGAAGTAGCTGACGTCTACCCACACTTCCATCGCCGGCGGATGCGGGACTATTGCGCCGTCGGGCGTGCGCGCGGCCGTGGTCTCGACCGCTGCGAGAATTTTGCGCGCGTAGTCCAGGTACTCGGCGCGGCCGGTCCGCGCATGCAGGCCCAGCGCCGGCATCGCCTCCGCAGCCCAGAACCAGAACCAGCCGTCGAGCTTCGGACCGGTCGCGAGTTTGCGCGCGAACCATTTCTCAGCCGCGACGCGCGGTGCGTCGAGGCCGAGCGCGTCTGCCGCGGCGAGCATTCCGTCGCACAGGATTGCGTCGCCCCAATGCGGCTGCTTCGCGGGCAGTTCGACGCTCGCATGGATCGCGAGCCGCCTGAGCGAGCGCGCAATCGACTCGACGTCTATAAGATCGGAATCCATCGCATCGATTTCGATCGCTGAGGCCGGTTCACCCGCCGTAGTTCCAGCCGGTTTCTTTCATCGTCAACGCGTCGGCGTCGCGCTTGACGCGCGCGTCGGTGACTTTCCCCACTACGACGCTGTGATCGCCCAATTCGTAGAATCCCACCACGTCGCACTCGACGGCGGCGGCTGCGTCGCTGATTATTGGTGCACCGTTGGCGCCGGTCTCGAACGCGAAGTCGCCGAACTTGCCGTCCTTCGGCTCGACGTGGCGAAAGAACGCGCCGGCGATCGGCTTCTGCCCCGCCGCCAGCATCGAGAGCGCAAACTTTTTCGAGTCCTTCACCATCGCATGCGAGCCCGAATCCTTCTTGATTCCCACCACCACCAGCGGTGGCGCGAAGCTCGCCTGCGTGACCCAGTTGACCGTCGCCGCGGTGGCGGTGCCGCCATGCGCCGCGCCGAGCACGAACAGCCCGTAGGGGATCATCAGGAGCGCCTGCTTTTTTGCTTTTTCATCCATGATTCAAACTCCCATTCATCGATTTGCACGCCGATTCGACAACTACCACATGGCGCGACGACGTGAAAAATGTGTCTGCCACGCGCGCGGCGCGCGGGATATAATTGCGACCGAGATTGCACCCATGGCGCTCGTCAAGTCAAAGAGCCCGAAAATAAAAGGCCTGCACGAAGTCGGCCGCTATGCGGTTGGCGTGCAGTGGGTCGACGGCCACGACAGCATCTTCCCGCTCGAGAACTTGCGCCGCGGATGTCCGTGCGACGCTTGCCGCGGAAACGTCGCCGGCGAAATTCCGCCGTCCAGCCAGCGCCTGAAGCAGCTCTCGCGCCTGGGCGAGGCGGCAGTGTTTATCGGTTGGATAGACGGTCACGAGTCGCTCTTCACGATGCGCCAGTTGCGCGATCTGTGCCGATGCGCCTACTGCGTCGGAGAGCCGGAGCGTCCGATTACGGGGACCTGAAGTACGTGCGCGTTCAGGGAGGCATGCGAAATCAGATGAAGCCAAACCAAGCGATGCGAAGACTGTTGGCAGTAGCCGTCGGTGCAGCGGCGATGGTCATGATCGGAAGCGCCACAGGCGCGTTAGGATTCGGCGGCGGCGTCGGATCTCCGGGCGGAGGAGGCTTCGGCGGAATCGGCGGCGTGGCATCGATGCCGAGCGCCCCGGGACTCTCATTAAGCTCTACGATGCTAATCCTCAGTCCCGGTGCTGCGCCGCAGCGCTTCCGCGAACTCAACATGGCGGGCAGGGTCCCGGCCGATCCCGCCAAACTGCCGAAGGATGCGAGAATCGTGACGCTCCGCATCAACGGGCAGACGGTCCCGATGGCGCTGGATGCGGAAGCGTTCCGCGGCGAACTGCACTTCGACCCGACCTCCGACTACGGCCGCGAGTTGTATCACTCGATGCTGACCAAGCCGATCGAAGTGGTCGGCGACGAAAACCTGCGCAGTCAAATCGCGCAAGTCGCAGCGAGTCCAACCGGGTCGAAGCCGATTCAGATCAGCGGCTATGTGTTCGACCGGCTGAGCCCGTACCTGGTGTTGCGTTCGGTGAACGTCGCGCAGTAGCACGCGCCGCGCGATCGTCGCGCGCGTCAGTGTGGTTGCGATTGTTTGATCACGCCGCCACGGCCGGTCTGGCCGCCGTTCAGCGCGTCAAGATTTGCCTGCGCCACGCGCAGGTTGGGATCCAGCTTGAGCGCCTTACGCCACGCCTCGGCCGCTTCGCCGAAGCGCTGCAGGTCGTTGTAGGCCATGCCCTGCGCGTTGTATAGCCGCGCGTTGTTCGGATCCTTCGTGAGTCCCGCGTTGGCCGCCATAAGCGCGTCCGCGGCCTCGCCGACGCGCAGGTAGACGTCGGCGAGTTCGATAAAGTTTGCCGGCGACGGATTCAACTTCGTCGCCTTGAGATACATATCGACCGCCGTCGAACCGTCGTGCAGCAACCCGTAGCAGAATCCGAGATCGACGTAAGCGGAGTCGTTGTTGGGATCGATTCTAAGCGCCTCGTGCAGCTTGTCGATCGCGACATGGATCTTCTTGCTGTCCACCGGATCCGATTTGCCCGCCGCCTTGATTTCCGCCTCGGCGTCGTCAACGACCAGGTCTGACGCGGCGCGGTCGTGGGTCGCGGCGCGGACCGGTGCGCCAATCGTGAGCGCGGCGAGCGCCACCGCAATCGCCAGCAACATTCCACTGCGGCGCGCGCCCGCCGCACGAGGAGTCGGTGTCGCAGCTGGCTCCTCGCGGTCGGAGTCGGGCGAGTCGGCGCGATTCATGCGGGCGCCGATCATTTCAAACAGCGCCGGCAGCACGATCACCGTCGCGATCAGGATGAAGCAGACGCCGAGGCTCAGCACCCAGCCGAGGCTGGAAATTCCGCGATGCGTCGCCGGGATCAGCGCGGCGAAACCCGCGATCGTCGTGAGCGATGCGATCGTGACCGACTTGCCGACCGACTTGTCCAGGATCAGACGCGAGCGGTCGCGTTCCTCGCGCCAGCGGTAAACAAAGTTCACGCCGTTGTCGACTCCAGTCCCGATGATAATAGGCACGGCGAACAAATTGGCAAGATTAAATTCCCATCCGAGCAGACCCATCGCCTCGAGCAGCCACAGTCCGCCGAACAGCAGTGGCACCGTCGCCAGAAGGGTGTCGCGCAGGTTTCGAAAATCCGCGAACACGAAGATGAACACCGCCACCAGCGCAAGGATCGCCGCGCGTTCGTAGCCCCGGCGCATCACCGCTGCGATCGCGTAGGTCTGCACCGGCGGCCCCGTCACGTCCGCGTCGACGGTGCGCAGCGCGTACACGAAGCGGCTCAGCGGCGCGTCGTCCCACACGTCGCCCTTCGGATAGATCTGCACCAGGTAGCGGCCCGAGCGGCCGATAAATCGATCGCGCAGCACGCGCGGCAGGCCGGCCTCGGTAACCTCGGGCGGCGACAGGTTACGCTTGAACTCGTCGAGCTTGACCGCAAGCCCCTTGGCCATCGATTTTTCGTAGTCGGCGACGGCATGAGGATTCTGCTTCAGCCGTGCGATCGCGTTGTCGAGCAGCTTGGTCGTATGCGCGAGCGAGCCGCTCGAATCCGCGGCCCCGGCGCTGCCGAGCTTGAAGCGCAGCGACTCCAGTTGATGCTCGAGCGCCGCCGGTTCGCTCGGCTGCTCGAGCGCGGCCACTTTGATCGAACGCAGCTCCGGTGCGATCGCCGCAAGAATCGCACGCTTCTCGGGCTGGGCGTCGGGGATGTAGGTGCCGATCGTTTCGGCGTCCGAGACCGGCGCCAGGCTTCGGAACGCACTTGCTTTGCGCTCGGCCTCGGCGCGCGTCGCGGCCAGCGAGACCGCGAACCACGACGAACGTCCGCTGTCCTTCAGCAGCTTCTCCTCGAACCTCACTGCCTCGGTGCCTTCGGCTTGCAGCTTCAACAAATTCTGATCGAACACGACGCGCGTCGCGACGATCACCATCGCCAGCGTAACCGCAGTGGTGATTCCGACGATCAGAGCGGGGCGGCGGAAAATGCGATGCAGCATTGAGTCGCGTCCGACCAGCTTCAGCGCCGGCGCCGCCTTGACGACGCGATTCTTGTCGCGAATCGCAACCAGCGCCGGGAATACGAACATCGCCGACGCCAGGCAGCAGAACAGGCCCGCCGCCGAGACCAGGCCAAGTTCCGAGATCCCGCGGAAATCCGTGAACACCGGCATCAGGAACGCCAGCGCCATTATCGACGCCGACGCCACCACGCCGGCGCCAGTGTTAACGACGCCCAGCTCGACCGCCTCGGGCATCGCGCGCCCGGCCCGCCGCGCCTCGTCGTATCGCGCCATCAGATGAATTGGAAAGTTGATGCCGATGCCGGCGAGCACGCTGGTGAAAACCGCCGAGAGCAGGTTCAGGTGCCCGACCGCCAGCGTCGTGAAGCCGAACGACCACGCGACGCCGACCAGCAGCGCGGTAAGCGCGAACGCCGGCTCGACGATCGAGCCAAACGGGATTACGACCAGCAGCACGTTGGCGACGATCGCAATGATCGACGCGATTGCGATGTCGTGCGCGGTCGAACTTTCCTCGCTATGCGCCAGCGCGGGGCCGCCGGTCATGCCCGCTTCGACGTCGGGAAATTGCGCGCGCACCGCGTCGAGCGCGCCCTGGATCACGTCGACCGGATCGGCGCCGTGCTCGACGCCGTCGCCCTGCGCGACTTGCATCAGGATGTATTTGCCGTTGTCCGACGCCACGTAGCCGTCGCGCACGACGCGATTGCTCTCGCCGCCGTTTGCAAATCCATCACCGTCCGTCAGCCGATCCCACGGCAGTTGCACGCGCTCCGTGCCGGACGAAATCATCCCGTCGAGCACGGCGTCGACAAATCCGAGGTCCAGTTTCCCAGCGCTGGCGGGGGCCGGGTTTTTCGCGTCGCCGGAAGGACCGAGCAACCCGCCCATCATCTGCGACATCATCGCGCGGTTCGCCTCGTCGTTGACGAGCGTGAACAGCGTGCCCAGATTGGGCGCCGTGGCGTAGCGCGACAACAGTTCGCGATTGTCGCCGATTCGCGCGGCGAGCTGGTTCAGGTCCGCCACGCTCAGGTACAGAAGCTCGCGCCCGGCGAACGTCGTGGGATCGATTCGATAGAACACGCTCTTGACGTTGACGCGATCGGCCGCCAGGCGCTTGCCTAGCACATCGGCAAATTGCTCAGCACGCGCCGCGTCGGGAGCGGTGCGAATCACGACGATCAAACCGTCCAGGTCGGGGAACTCGCGCGTATAGTTGTGATAGTTCGTGGCGTCGCGGCTGGCGCCGGAAACCAGGTCGTCCTGCCCGGTCTGAAACTCAAGGCGCGCCTTGGTGTAGAAAATCGACGCGACCGCCAGCGCCACGCACGCAATCAGCACCAGCCACGGATGCTCGACGTCCAGGCGCGCGACGGCCCGGTACGTCCGGTAGCGCAAGCTTGAATCGCGGTCGTTCATCTATATGGGTGAAAGTTCGCGCCAGGCACGCGGAGGCACAAGCAGGCTCGTCAGTTGGCAGCTAACAGTAACAGTAATTGCGGGCGCGCGAAACGAATCATCTACGCAGCCGGGGCACGTTGTGTCGCCATCGCCGCTCCGCTAACTATGGCCTTGTGCCGCGCGATTCCTTCAACCGCGAGATCGATTACCTGCGCCTGTCCGTGATCGATCGCTGCAACCTGCGTTGCGTCTATTGCATGCCGCTGGAGGGCCTGCGCTTCCTGCCCAATGCCGAGTTGCTGACGCCGGCCGAGCTCGAGACCGTTACGCGCGCCGCGGTGAGCGTCGGATTTCGCAAGTTCCGGTTGACCGGCGGCGAGCCAACGCTCCGCCTGGACATCGTAGAAATCGTCGAGCGGCTTGCCAAAGTCCCGGGCGTCGAGGGTCTGGCGCTGACCACCAACGCGCTGCTTCTGCCCGAGCTGGCGGCGCCGCTCGCTCGCGCCGGCCTGAATCGCATCAACGTGCACCTGGACAGCCTGGATCCCGCGACCGTCGAGAAACAGATGCGATGGGGCAGCTTCGACAAAATCTGGCGCGGCATCGAGGCGGCCGAAGCGGCGGGCCTCGCACCGATCAAGCTCAACAGCGTGGTCGCGGCAGGCTACAACGAGGCCGACGTCGTCGAGCTGGCGCGGCTGACCATCGCGCGCGACTGGCACGTGCGGTTCATCGAGCTGATGCCGCTTGGCGGCGGCGAATGCGCAACGCTCTCGATGAAGCGCTACGTGTCGAATATCGAGACGCGGCGCAGAATCGAGGCGGCGTTCGGCGCGCTGACCGAAATCCCGTCCGAGAACCTGGCCGACGAATCGCGCAACTACCGGCTCCGCAACGCGCGCGGCGTCGTCGGCTTCATCAGCCCGGTCAGCGAGCCATACTGCGGCACTTGCAATCGGATGCGGCTGACGGCCGACGGCAGGTTCCATCTGTGCCTGCTCAACGACGACGAGCTGGACGTGCGCGGCGCGATTCGGTCAGCCGCGAGCGACGGCGACATGATCGAGGCGGTCGCAAGAATTCTGCGGCGCGCAGTCGAGCTCAAGCCGACCGGGCACCATCTGCTCGAAGGCCGCTCGACGCAAGACAAATCGATGTACCAAATCGGCGGCTGACCCTCCGAACTTCGCGGAACGGCGCGTGCAGCTCTACGTATCGGAACGGCACGAACCGCTGAGCGGCGCGACGTGGAACGAAGGCCTCGCGCGCCGCGCGATCGAGCAGATCGCAGCGGATGCTGAGCGCGAGTTCACTGCGGACGGTCTCTGGCAAATTCATCCGTCCGATCGTTCTCCAGAACGGCCGCCCGATTCGATGAAACCGCTATACCATGGCGCCGCCGGGGTAATCTGGGCGCTTCACCACCTCGCCGAGAACGGCGCGGTGACACTCAAGCGCGACTACCTGCCGGCCGCCCGCGAGTTGATCGAACGCAACCGCGAGGATCTCCGCAAGTACGAGGGTCTGCGCCAGTACATGGGTCGCGAGAACGCGTCGTACATGTTGGGCGAGACCGGATTGATGCTCCTCCATTGGAAGCTCGCGCCGTCTGACGAGCTGGCGCGACAGCTCCACGCCAGCATCGCGAGCAACCTCGGCGACCCGCGCGGGCTGGCCTGGGGAGCGCCGGGCACGATGCTCGCCGCGCTCTTCATGCATCAGCGAACCGGCGAATCGCGCTGGCGGGAATTGTTTCTCCGACACTTCGACGCGCTGTGGAACGAGTGGAAGTTCGATGACGAACTCCGCTGTCATCTATGGACCCACGACCTCTACGGCGTCACCGAAAAGCGCCTCGGCGCGCTTCACGGCCTCGCTTCCGCCGCGTTTCCGATCATTCGCGGGCGCCATCTGCTTCCGCCCGAGCGCTCCGCGGAATCATCGCGGCGAATTCGCGAGGCATTGCGCGTGACCGCGTTGCACGACGCAGATTTTGTGAACTGGCCCAACAACGTCGGATCGACGACGCGGCCGGCGCCGCTGCCGCTCTTCGTTCAGCACTGCAACGGCGCGCCCGGGATTATCAATTGCGTGGCGGAACTTCCGGGTGACTCACGCGGCGACTTCGACTCGCTGCTTCTGCGCGCCGGCGAGTTGATTTGGCACGCAGGTCCGCTGGTGAAATTTCCGAGCTTGTGCCATGGCGCTCCGGGCAGCGGGTACGCGTTCCTCAAAATGTATGCACGCACCGCTGACGGCGTCTGGCTCGACCGGGCGCGGCGATTCGCGATGCACGCGATCGACCAATGCGATCGTGCGCTCGCGAAATTCGGCCAGCGCAAGTATTCGCTCTGGACCGGAGATCTCGGCCTGGCCGTGTATCTATGGGACTGCATCCGAGGAACAGCGCGCCTGCCAACGATGGATGTCTTCTGATCGCGGCGGCGAACAGCATGGTCTTTCGCCGACGCTGAGCAGGAAAATGGCTAGTTAAGGAAGCAAAGACCGAGGAACGTACTAAGAAGCTTAAACGCCTGACTGGCATGCTCGAAGTCAGTCCGCTTCCAGTCGTGTTGTCGAGTGCGGCATTCGCTTTTACGGGCGCGGGGTACCAGTCGCAGGCCAAGGTGTCCTTAACCTAGGCACGCTCAATCGCGCTACGGGCCTTTGCAGGGCGGATAGAGTCAGAAGAACTCGAAAAGGAATCGGGCGGCAGTGGCCTTACGTATTCATTCGCGATCTACAACAAGAATGTGCGCCATGAAGTTCTGCACCTGACGGGAGTTTGCACTACGATCGACACAACCCCCACGCTGACAATGGGGCTATTGACATGGCGAACTGGTGAGAGCGACCATCCGGCCGGCGTCGCCGATGGAGAGAAAATTTTCCACCTTGCTTGCTCTGCTCATCCTGGGCCTTGGCAGCACGCCCCTAGCGTGTGCTCAGGAGTCGAATCGCACCAGGCTCGTTTACGCTGTTCTCTGCGCGGACTGCCATGGTCGGGACGGGAAAGGCGACGGGCCGCAGGCGAACACTCTTGCGGCGAAGCCGCGGGCCTTCCAGGATTGCGATGCGATGAACCGGATCTCCTTTGACGTGCTGTTTCGCGCGATCAAGTACGGCGGCGCGGCGGTGGCGATGAGCGACGAAATGCCGGGCTGGGCCGCAGGAATGAACGATCGTGAGATCCGTGACCTGGTCGAGTACATTCGCGGCTTCTGCAGAAACACTGTTGCGATGGGCTCGCCCGAACCCCTCCCCGCGCACTGGCGGACGGTCGAATACTAGAATGATGAAGATTGCTTGTGCCGCGTTCGTGGCGATAGCAGCGATCGGAGTTGCGCCGTGGTTCACGCCGGAGGGGTTCGCGGATTCAAAATCGTTCAGCTTAACAGTGCAAGACCACACCGTGGATATCGGCGCGGGGCTCAAATACAAGGCGTCGACCTATGGTGGAACCGTTCCGGGTCCTCTCTTGAGGGTTGTTCAGGGGACGGATGTCACGATTGAACTGACTAACCACACTTCGAGCGCTCATGGAATCAATGTGTACGCGGCGCAGCTGGCGCCCGATCGTTTCAGCGGCGATCCCAACGCGCCGGTAAAATACTCGTTTCGCGCCGAAGTCCCAGGCGTGTTCGTTTACCATTGCAGTGCCATTCCCGTCCTGCGGCACGTTGCTGATGGGATGTACGGTATGATGATCGTGGATCCCTCCGGCGGCTGGCCCAACGGCAGCGCGCACGAAGTGACGATCACCCAGGGTGAGTTCTACGGTAAGCCTGGTTCGGGCGGAGTGGTCATTGGCAACACGCAGGCGATGATCGACTCAAAACCCGAATTCGTGGTGTTCGACGGCGCGATCGACAAGTACGATGTCCAGCATCCGATCGCAATCAAGGTCGGGGAACTGGTGCGGATATTCTTTGTGAATGCGGGTCCGAATCTGAGCTCGACCTTCCACGTCAATGGCGTCATTTTCAGCAGCGTCTATCGAGGCGGCAATCCCGCCGATGCGGCGCACGAACTGCCGAGCTTTGAGGTTGGACCCGGCACCGGGGCGGTTTTCGAGTTCCGCGTGCGTGAGCCGGGTGACTATCAATTTCTCGACCAGGCAATGGCCCATCCTTACAAGGGCGCCATCGGTCTCTTTCGCGCCGCCAAGTAATCCTTCGCCTACCCGGTCGAGTCAACTGGGTCGTCCCTCCACGAAACCGGGGCGACTCCCGTAAGGCTATACTCGCACCCGCCCTTGGCCTAGCGTCGGCCGGTGTCCGCAACCGGCGGCAGCTTCCCTTCGAACTCGACCAGCAACTGGGCAAACAGCTTCGGATCTTCGCCGTGCATCGAGTGCGGCATAGCTGGGAAAGATCGATAGTCGATCGCCTGACCGGCGAGTGTCACCAACTCGCACACGCGCTTTGCTTGCAGGTCCGACGCGGCACCCAGCAGATATCCTCGGTTCTCATCGACGTAACGGAAGTGATGAGTGTACAGCACCGGACACTTGACGCTCCTCAGCATCCGCGCGTGATCGCAACTGGCATATACGGTTCCTTCCCAGAAGGCGCGCGCCCATTCCGGATCGTATTCCTTAATCCGCTGCGGGATCTCGCCGGCTGAACCGAACATCGGCCCCATTGCACGCGACAACCAGTCGGGCAATTCCGTTTTGGCCGCTTCGAGCATCCCGGCCCAATCACCCACGCTCCACTGATCGCCAAGATATTTGCTCATCAGGCCGAAGATCGGCCCGATGGTCTGGCGGATTGGGTGTCCACAGGAGGTATCTGCAGCAGAGGAGAACAGCGGTGGGTCTTCGTAGTGAGCGCCCCGGATCGTGCCGGGCATCGCGTAGGCGGAGAGCCACGCTGCGACTACTCCGCCGGACGAAAGGCCGCTTACGATGACGGGGCGCTTTATTGCTGAGGCAATGAATCGGACCAGGTCGTTGCCGAAGTTGTCGAGTGTGTAGCGGCCGGGAGTCCTGCTCGACCTTCCCTGTCCGCGCAGATCGACGACGAAGGCTTGGAAATGTTCCTTGAGCAATTGCATTGCTTGCTCATATCCCCACCAAGATTCCGTCTGCCCCGGGATGAGCAACAACGCCGGCTTGTCGGGCGTCCCTGCGACCGCGTAGTTGATCGCGACCTCGCCGGTGTCGATTGTCTGCTCCGGAAAGGCATGCGGGACATAGGTCTCGGAAGGATTGTCGGGACCAAAGCGCAACCCAGTCATGATTTTTTCTCCTACAAGGTGCTGACGCGAATGACCCAAGGGCTCAACAGGTCCATCATCGCGCGCCGCGTCGAAGACGAGGGAACAGTGCTTCCGCGTTGCCATGGTCGATCGCGCGCCGGTCGTCAGCACTTAGGA
>DASQHV010000150.1:0-6107 GCA_035631915.1 Candidatus Acidiferrales bacterium
CTTCGTCGAAGTCGCGCATCCCGAGCTCGGGCGCACGATTCGATACCCGGGTGCGCCGTATTTTTTCAATGGGACTCCGTGGCGCGTGACGCGGCGCCCGCCGCTGCTCGGCGAGCACACCGCCGAGATTCTGCGCGACGAGCTTGCGATGGCGCCGGCGGAGATTGCGGCGCTGAGCATCGAGCGGGTGATCTGAGCGATGCCGACGACTCCCACGATGGTACTGGACGGCGTGCGCGTCCTGGACTTCACCTGGGTCGTCGCCGGCCCGGTTGCGACGCGCATCCTGGCCGACCACGGCGCCGAGGTCGTGAAAGTCGAGCGCAAGGATCCGCCGCCGATGGGCAATCGCAAGCTCGGGCTGCAATGCGATCTCCATCGCGACAAACTTTCCGTCGCGCTCAACATGCAGCATCCGCGCGGCGTCGAGCTCGCGCGCAAGATCGCCGCCAAGAGCGACGTCGTGATGGATAATTTCTCGGCGCGCGTGATGCGCAGCTGGGGGATGGATTACGAAAGTCTGTGCGCCGTCAAACCCGACATCATTTGCATTAGTATGTCGGGGCTCGGCCACACCGGGCCGCGCTCGAGCTACGTCAGCTACGGGCCCACGCTGCAGGCGCTGACCGGCTACACGCTGCTGATGGCGGAGCGCGACGGCACTCCCGCCGGCTACGGTTACTCGTACGCGGACATGTGCGGCGGATACACCGGGGCGCTCGCGGCGCTGGTTGCGCTGTGGAATCGGCGCCGCACGGGCCGCGGGCAGTTCGTCGATCTCTCGCAGCTGGAGGCGGTCGCGAGCGTGATCGGACCGTCGCTGCTCGATATCGCGGTGAACGGACGCGCGCAGTCGGCGCCGGGTTACGACTCACAGGAAGGACCGGCGGCTCCGCACGGCGTCTACAAGTGCAGGCCGCTCGCGGCCGACGACGATCGCTGGATCGCGATTTCCGTTCGCACCGGAACCGAATGGCGAAAGTTTGTTACCGCGCTTGGCTCACCTGAGTGGGCGAGCGACGCGAAGTTCCGCACGCTCTACCTGCGCATGCAAAATCGCGACGAGCTTGACGCGAACATCTCGCGATGGACCGCGACTCAGTCCGCTGAAGACGCGATGGCGGCTCTGCAGCGCGCGGGAATCGCAGCGGGCGTGGTCGAGAACGGCATCGACATTTGCTCGCGCGATCCGCAGCTCAAGGAGCGCGGCTTCTGGCCCTCGGTCACGACGGCGCGCGGCGCTACGACGCATGTCACCGGCATCCCGTTCAAATTGTCGAGCGGCTCGGGGCAGGTGCGCACGCCCGGTCCTGAAGTCGGCGAGAACAATGACTACGTACTCGGCGAATTGCTCGGGCTTGGCAAGAGCGAGCAGGACGAGCTGATCGCGGCGGGCGCGGTCTGGCCGTAGTCGCGGGAGCGAGCGAGGAATACATGATGCGGGGCTCGCGCCCCGCGCCCCCGGCAGGGACCAGCCCCTGCACCCGGTGTAGGAAAAGAGAAATACGGGATGCGGCCGCAGCGGCCTGTTAGAAGCCAGGGCGCGAGGACGCGAAAAGGCTGCGCGCGGACTACGCGGCGGCGGTCATCGACGATTGCTGCGGGGGCGCGTGCTCCGGGCGCGACGCGGCGCGCTTCAGCAGCGAGATATACCCGCGCTCGATTTCCATCCGCTTTCCGTAGCCCTTCGCGAGCAGCATCTGATGCGCAATCGGCAGGTTGTAGCACGGCACCGAGAGCAGCAGGTGATGCTCAAGGTGATAGTTGACGTAGTACGGCGCCACGATCGCGCGCTCGAACCAGTTGGCGCGCGTAGTACGCGTGTTGCGGAACGGGTCGTCGTTGTCGGTCACCATCGAGTGTTCGGCAATGCTCCTGATCCGTGTGATCCACGCGTTGAACGTCATCCAGGGAAAAATCCACAGCGCGGGATAGAGCCACCAGTGTCCGCTCGCGGCGAGCAGCGCGAAGAGAATCGCGTTGGTGATGATCGCGGCGTGCAGCCGCTTCCATCCCTTGTCGAGGCGTTCGCTCCACGGCATGTCCGGACGCCCGAACGCGCGGCGAATCAAACCGGCGCGCTGCTTGTACGCCGTCTGACCGGTCAGATCGCGAACCGTCTTGCGCTTGAAGCTGCTCAGCGTGATCGGAAACGGCGCCGCCAACGCGAGGTCGGGATCGTTCTTCTGCTGCGTGAATCGATGATGCCCCGCGACGTGGTACGAACGGTACGCGTACATGTCGCCGAGCAGCGGATAGTCGACCAGCCACGTCCCCGCAAAGTCGTTCAGGCGCAGATTGTGGAACAGCAGTCCGTGCGCCGCGTCGTGCGACAGGATGGCCAGCCCAAGTTGTCGCGCGCCGATGATGACCGTCGCGGCGATGAAGGTCAGCGGATTCGGCCACCAGACAAACAGCGCCATCGCGCCGAAGATCACCGCCCACGCATGAAAGATCATCCACGCCCCGCGCCAGTCGGACTTGCGCTTGAGCCTCAGCAACTCTTCGGGCGTGAACACGCTGCTCGCTCTGAACATGTTATCTTTCGATCTCCGCTTGCCTGCGCTAATCTTGTAACAGAAAATGGCATCTACTGCAAATTCTCGTTACAACGTCCCGCGCCATCTGAGCGCCAAGGCCCTGGTGCTCGACTTCCTGTCCACCCGCGCGCCGCGCGAGCTCTCGGCGCAGGCCATCTTGAGCGTCGGCACGGCGCTGGGTTTCTCGGAGCAGAACTTGCGCATGGCGCTGACGCGGCTGGTCGAGGAATCCGCCGCCGTCAGCAGTGGGCGCGGACTTTACCGGCTGAGTCCAGGCGGCGAGGCGATGCGCCTGGAGGTTCGCAAGTGGCGCGCGGTCGGCACTCTGACGCGGCCGTGGACCGGCGGATGGATTGCCGTGTTCGACGCACCGGTCCCACGCAGCGATCGCAGCGCGATGCGCCGGCATGAGCAGGCGATGCGCCTGCGCGGGATGCGCGAGCTGCATACTGGGCTATGGATACGTCCCGCGAATCTGCGCGACGGCGTCGCGGAACTGCGCGAGCAGCTAAGCGGTCTCGGACTGCATCCGGCGGCGATGGTCGCCAGCCTGAGCGACCTCGACGACATGTCCGCGAAGCGCGCAACCGGGCTATGGGAGACAGCGCCGATGCTCGCGGCGTACAAGAGACTCAACGACGAATTGCACCTCAGTGCCGCGCGACTGCCGAAAATCCCGATGGAAGCCGCCGCCGCTGAATCGTTGGTCCTGGGCCGCGACGTGATCAGGCACATCCACCTCGATCCGCTGTTGCCCGACGAGATGATGCCCCAGCGGCCGCTGACCGCCCTGGTCCGCACGATGTCCGACTACGATGCGCAGGCGCGGACGATCTGGCGCGCGTTCATGCGGATTAAATCTCCCCGCGAGTGATCGCCGAACTGTTCCCCAGGGCACATCGCCCACAGACCCCGCTTGCGCTAGTGTCAGTTGCGGAAGCCATAGTGACCGAGAGTCACCAATCGGTTCGCAACAATTCCCGGCGGCTCGCCAGGGGGACGGTTTGCACGCGAGCGTACTTTCGAGCGCTTTGGTCGGGGTCGACGCATTCCCGGTCGAAGTCGAGATTGATATCGGCGCCGGCGTGCCGGCGCATCGTTTGGTCGGCCTGGCGGAGGGTGCGGTCAAGGAGGCGCTCGACCGCGTAAAGTCGGCGCTGAAGAATTCCGGTTTCGAATTTCCTTCGCGCAAGATGACGATAAACCTGGCGCCCGCCGACACCCGCAAGGAGGGCTCCGCGTTCGACCTGCCACTGGCGCTTGGAATCCTGGCCGCGCAAAACGTGATCAAGGATCGCGCGCGGCTGCGCACCTACCTGGTGCTGGGGGAGCTCGCGCTCGACGGCCGCATCAAGGGCATCAAGGGCGCGCTGCCCACGGCGCTGCTGGCGCGATCGAGCAAGTTCGCCGGCGTGATCCTGCCGCGCGAGAACGCGTCGGAGGCGTCGGTCGTCGGCGAGGGCACCGCGGTGCTCGGCGTCGACAGCCTGCGCGAGGCATTCGAGTTCCTGGAGGGTCAGCGCGGCCTCGATTCCACGCACACCGACGTGGGCGCGGCATTCGGCAGTGCCAACGTTTACGACGTCGATTTCAGCGAGGTGCGCGGCCAGGAGCAGGCCAAGCGCGCGCTCGAGGTGGCCGCGGCCGGCGGGCATAACGTGCTGATGATCGGGCCGCCGGGCTCAGGCAAGACGATGCTGGCGAAGCGGCTGCCGTCGATTCTGCCCGCGATGACGTTCGAGGAAGCGATCGAAACGACCAAGGTACACAGCGTGATGGGCCTGCTCGATGGCCGTGCGTTGATCACCACGCGACCTTTCCGCTCGCCGCATCACACGATTTCCGACGCCGGGCTGATTGGCGGCGGCACTATCCCGCGCCCCGGCGAGGTCAGCCTGGCGCATCACGGCGTCCTGTTCCTCGACGAGTTGCCCGAGTTCCGCAAGAACGTGCTCGAAGTTCTGCGCCAGCCGCTCGAGGACGCGCGCATCACGATCAGCCGCGTGATGGACACGCTGACGTTCCCGGCCAGCGTGATGCTGATAGCCGCGATGAATCCGTGTCCGTGCGGTTTCTACACCGACCCGCAGCATGAGTGCACCTGCTCGCCGCTTTCGATTCAGCGCTATCGCGCGCGCATCTCGGGGCCGCTCCTCGACCGCATCGACATCCATATCGAGGTGCCCGCGGTGAAATACAAGGAACTGACTAATCGCAGCCCAGGCGAGTCGTCGCAGTCGATTCGCGATCGTGTGAACCAGGCGCGCGAGGCGCAACTGAAGCGGTTCGCCGGGCTGAGCTTCTTTTGCAACGCGCAGATGGGCGCGCGCGATCTCAGGCTCCATTGCCAGATCGAAGCCGGCGGCGAACGTCTGCTCGAACTCGCAATCAACCGCCTGGGCCTGAGTGCGCGGGCTTACACGCGAATTTTGAAGGTGGCACGAACGATCGCCGACCTGGACGGCGGCGGCGCAATCGCAGCGCATCACGTGAGCGAGGCAATCCAGTATCGCTCGCTCGATCGCGGGGCCCTGTAGCGGTATCTGCGGATCTTGCAGAGAACTCGACATTGCGATAACTGATTCGTCAGATAAGGAGCGATAATGACCGAGCGTGCGGAACTTGTTGTTAATCAACCGGTTCCGCGATGGAGGTCGCGATGAGCAGCATGGCGCGTATGGCTGTATTCGTCGTTTTGGGATCGGCAATCACGGTCGGGGCGCTACTGGTAGCGAGCTACCTTTCCGGGACGGCCGGCTAGGCCCCGCACGCCGCCTGACGCCTGAGAGGCGGCCCTCCTACTCTTCGAATTCAAGCGGTCGAGCGCGATCGCGACGGATGAGTCTGTGCCGCTCAGGAGCGGGACTCGATTTCGCGCGCGCGTACCCGGGTCTATCCTCGTCTGCATGGCCCGCTTCGTCGATTTGATGCGCATCGCAGCGGTTCAGCGCCCGTGAGCGAGGCGCCGCCGGAATTTCGCGCGCGACATCGCGCCGCACTGGCGCGGCTATGCAAACGCGCAGGCGCCGCGCGATGGAACGTCGGCGACGACTCGATCGTCGAGGCCGCGTTTCGCGGCGCGCAGGCCGCCGGAATCGTCGAGGCGGCCCGCGTCGAGCAATACCTCGACTCGTTGCACGCCGACGATCTCGCACTGGCGCTTGCCTGCAAAGATGGAAATTCCGCTGCGTGGGAGCATTTCATCACCACGCTTCGCCCCCAGATGTATTCCGCAGCGCGCGCCATCGCCGGCGACGAAATGCGCGGCCGCGAGATCGCCGACTCGATTTGGGCGGAGATGTACGGCCTCGACGTTCGCGACGGGCGTCGGCGCTCGCTACTCGACTACTTTCACGGCCGCAGTTCGATCCTGACCTGGATTCGCGCGGTGCTGGCGCAGCGCCACGTCGACTACGTCCGCGCCCAGAGCCGCTTCCAGCAAGTCGATGACAGAATCGAGAATCCCGGTCGCGAAGACCCGTCGCCCAACACTGAAACCGAGCCGCTCGAGGCGGACTCGGACCGCGCGCGCTACGTGGCGATGCTCGGCGAGGCGCTGCAGTCGGC
>DASQHV010000151.1:0-1585 GCA_035631915.1 Candidatus Acidiferrales bacterium
GGGCCAGTACATCGACATGAGCCAGTGGGAGTGCGCGATGGATTTGCTGGCGGAGGGAATCCTCGAATACACGATGAACGGGCGGGAGCCGGAGCGCGCCGGCAATCGCGATGCGTTCATGGCGCCGCACGGCATCTTCAAGTGCCTTGACCTGCCGGAAAAGGTGATGGACGTCGCGATCGACCGGTGGGTGTCGATCGTCTGCGCCGACGACGAGGAATGGACGCGCCTGGCGCGCGCAATCGGCAAGTTCGAACTGGCCAACGATCCGCGCTTCAACACGCTGGCCGCGCGCAAGCAGAACGAGGATGAGCTCGAGGCAGTCATCACCGCGTGGACCTCCACGCGGCGCGTCGCCGACGTCGTCACGGAACTGCAGGCCGCCGGGGTCGCGGCCTCGGCATGCGCGGACAGCAAGTACGTTTCAGAGGATCCGCACCTGGTCGCGCGCGACTACTTCGTCTACCGCGAGCATCCCGAAGTCGGCAAACAGCAGCATTGCGGGATGCCGTGGCGGATGAGCGGTACGCCATGCGAGGTGCGTTCCGCGGCGCCGACGCTCGGCCAGCACACTACCGAGGTGCTCACAGGCTTGCTCGGCTACTCGGCCGCCGAAGTGGAAGCGATGCGCGCGAAGGGTGCGCTCGACTAGTCGCTCGAATGGACGGAGTAGTCAATCAACTAGCTACTCAACGGACTGAGTAATCATGCGGAGGTCGCGATGCGTACGCTGAAGGTTTTGCTCGACGGCCTGGCGTTTCCGGAAGGTCCGCGCTGGCACGACGGCAAGTTCTTTTTCTCCGACATGCATGCGCACCAGGTGCTCGCCGTCGACATGGCCGGCAAATCGTCCGTCGTTTGCGAGGTGCCCGCGCGCCCATCGGGGCTGGGATGGCTGCCCGACGGGCGGATGCTGGTGGTCTCCATGACCGATCGGAAACTCATGCGCCTCGACCCGGACGGACTCAAGACCGTCGCCGACGTCAGCAAGCTGGCGCCGTTCGATTGCAACGACATGGTGACGGATTCGAAGGGCCGCTCTTACATCGGCAACTTCGGATTTGATCTTCACGCCAATGAAAAACCGCGCACCACGACGCTGGTGATGGTCGAGCCGAACGGCAGCGCGCGAATCGTGGCCGAAGAGTTGATGTTTCCCAACGGCGCTGTCATCACGCCCGACGCACGGACTCTCATTGTTGGTGAATCGTTCGGAAATCGCTTGACCGCATTCGACATCGCCGGCGATGGCTCGCTGTCGAATCGGCGCGTCTGGGCGGATCTCGGCAAGCACGTTCCGGACGGAATCTGCCTCGACGCGGAAGGCGCGATTTGGGTTGCGTGCCCGACGGCGTCGGAGGTGATTCGCGTCAAGCAGGGCGGAGAAGTGCTCGAGACGATCAAGGTGGCGACCGATGCGTTCGCGTGCATGCTGGGCGGCCCGGACGGACGCACGCTGTTCGTTGCGACCGCGGGAGCCTCCGATCTCGAGAAGTGCCGCGCCGCACGAGACGGTCGAATCGAAACGACGCAGGTGGAAGTCGGCCGCGCCGGATTACCTTAACCATCCGCTTGAACCCTCGCC
>DASQHV010000152.1:0-3207 GCA_035631915.1 Candidatus Acidiferrales bacterium
TGGATGAAGCGCAGCGGCACGAACTCCGTGAAGCCGTGCGTGTTCTTCTGGATGGTGCGAATGAGATCGAGGTGATTGACGACGTGCTGCGGCGACTCGACGTGGCCGTACATCACGGTTGAAGTCGTCGGCACGCCAACCGCGTGCGCTGTCGTGATGATCTCCACCCAGGCGGCGACGTCGACTTTCTTGTGGCTGAGAATCTCGCGCACGCCGTCGTCCAGGATTTCTGCCGCGGTGCCGGGAATCGAGCCCAGCCCGTGCTCCTTGAGCATCGTGATGTATTCCGGATAGTCCATGCACACGCGCTTGGCGCCGTACATGATCTCCATCGGCGAGAACGCGTGGATGTGGACCTCGGGGAACGCACCCTTCATCACGTCGAGCAGGTCGCGATACTTGAACGGCGGCATGTCGGGGTTGATGCCACCCTGCATGCAAACCTCGGTGGCGCCGCGCGCGACCGCGTCGGCCAACTTCGCGACGATCGTTGCGTCGGAATGATCGTAGGCGTCGGACTCCCAGCGCTGACGCTTGAAGCCGCAGAACTGGCATCCGACGAAGCAGATGTTGGTGAAGTTGATGTTGCGATTGACGACGTAGGTGACCTCGTTGCCGACATCCTCCGCGCGCGCCAGGTCCGCGCACTTGACCGTCGCACGCAAGTCGTCGTCGGTCGCGGTGTATAGCCGCAGGCCTTCCTCCGGCGTCAGTTCCTTTTTCTCGAGCGCGCGCTCGAGCGCCGAGCGCACCGGCGCGCTGGCCCTGCCGAGCAGGGACTCGAGCGGCGTGGCCTCGACTTCATCGACGTAGTTTCGCCAGTACTCCAGGTTCATGATTGGCCTCCGACGGGTCGATCCCATATCGCGCGCACTTTTGTCGCGACCGCCGGGTCGAGCCATTCATCATTAATGTATTCGGGATATATTGCGAGCCGCTCGTTCAGCTTGAATCCCGCGCGTGCGCATCGCTCGCCGAGCGCGTCGAGATGCGGCCACGGCGCCTCTGGATTCACGTAATCCTTCGAGAGCGGCGAGATTCCGCCCCAATCGTTGATGCCGGCGTTGAGGAACCGTTCAATCTGGTTCGGCGAGAGGTTCGGCGGCGCTTGCACATTCATCGACGGACCAAGCACGAGCCGCGCCGTCGCGATCGCGCGCACCATGTCCCAAGCGTCGGGCTCGGGAGCGTCGGCCATCGCGATCTCGGGCTTGGCGCGAAAATTCTGGATGATCACTTCCTGGACATGGCGATGGCGCTCGTGCGTGTCGCGAATTGCGGTCAGACTGAGCGCGCGCTCCGCGGCGGTCTCGCCGATGCCGAGCAGGATTCCGGTGGTGAACGGAATCTTGAGTGCGCCCGCCTCGTCGATCATCTTCATGCGCAGCGCCGGGTCCTTGTCGGGCGCCGCCTGATGCACTCCGCCCTTGGCGCGCAGCCGCGGCGAGATGTTTTCGAGCATCAGGCCCATGCTGACGTTGAGCGGCCGGAGCGCGCGCATCTCGTCGCTGGTCATCAGACCGGCGTTGGTATGCGGCAGCAGCCCCTCGGCGATTGCGATTTCGCACGCGCGCCCGACGTATTCTATCGTCGTGCGAACGCCCAGCGTCGCGAGCGTCTCGCGGTACTCTTTGAACGCGACTTCCGGCTTGTCGCCCAGGCACATCAGCGCTTCCTTGCAGCCAAGCTCCGCGCCGCGCCGCGACCATGCGGCGATCTCGTCGGGCATCATCGTCCACGCGCCGGGATCGCCTGGGTCTTTGCGGAACGTGCAATAGGTGCAGCGGTCGCGGCACAGATTGGTGACCGGCAGAAATACCTTTCGAGAATAGGTCACGTCGCGATTCGGATGACCTCGGTCGCGCAGCTCGGCCGACGCGCACATTAGGGCGTCCAGGTCGCGCTCGGGGCACTGGATAAGTGTTACCGCGTCGGCGTCGTCGAGGCGCTCGCCGTCGAGCGCGCGGTCGAGAATCTCGCGGACCGCACTCGGCTCGCGCAGCCCCGAAGCGAGCGATGAATGTGCCGACGCCATCATCCGCCCTTATAGGCCATCAATTCCGTGGAGGCAACCTAGTTGCAAAAGGCAACCGTGCTCGCGGTCGCTCACAGCTTGAGCGGGCTGACTTCGTCGATAAAAACGATCGCGTCGGCCTGCCGCGCGATCGGTGTGCGGACGCCGGTGTTGCCGTCCATCTGGATTAGCAGCTCGGCGTCGGCGAAGTATGCGTTCTCAAGTGAGTCGAGCGGCAGCACGAGCGCAGACGCAATCGACGCGAGAATCGGGTTGATCGATCCCGCGACCGGTTTGATCTCGCAGGTGCAGAACGAAAACGGCTGGCAGTCGCGGCCGCGATTGCACAGCATCCAAACTGAATACACTTCGCCGGGCATCAGCTTGGCAATGTGCGTGCCCACCGCGTCCACTTTGCCACCGCCGGGCCCCGCGCCGATGCTTCCTTTCACGCGGCCGTAGTCCTTTGCGAGATGCAGGTTGTGACTCATCAGCGCGATCTTGCCCGACGGCCCCGCCTCGGCGAGCGCGTCCTCGACGTTGCGATGCATCACCGTCTCGCGAAACGCCATCGCAGTCTTCAATGCGGGCCAGGTCGCGGCCGGAAACGCCATCTGGATGTAGCGGAAGCTGTCGCGTAGCGCGCGCGCCTGGTGCGCGATCTTCGATGCGCTCGCCGCGCCCGTGAGATCGCTCAGCCGTTGACGCGCGACGTCGATCAAATTCAGCGCCGCATCCAGCCGCGCGGCTTCCGCGTCGACGGATTCATCCGCGACGCGTGCGAGCCGCGCCGCAATTTCACTGATCGCTGCATCATCGACGTAGGGCTCGAACATCTCTGCGATATCTGCGTAGCCGCCGCCGGGAGAACCGTCGATGTCGAAGCCGAAGAAGTGGACGCGCTCGTTCGCAAGCTGGCGCAGGCTCTTCGCGAACGCCTTCTGCTCCACCGCCAGCTCCTTCGCCGGATAGTTGGCGGCATACGAGTCGCTGAGCAGGCCGGTCGGCGCGTCGGTGCGATCGGTTCGGGCGTCGCCTTTGAATCCGTATATCGGCGCACGGTCGAGATGCGCCGCGTCGCCAGTCGCAAAGAATTGATCGATTCGATGACCGTCGCAGACGCCCAACTCCTCGCCGATGCGATTCCATCCGCGCGCGAGCAGATAGCGGAGCATCAGTAGCCGATACTGGTA
>DASQHV010000153.1:0-2534 GCA_035631915.1 Candidatus Acidiferrales bacterium
CGAGCAGTTGGCGTGGATGAAGGCGGCCCTCGCGCGGTTTCCGAAGAGCGCGCCGATCGGGGTCTTCACCCATCGGCCGTTGTTCGACCTCAAGCCGGAATGGGAATGGTTCACCGCCGACGGCGACGACGTGATGAACGCGCTCGCGCCGTATGAGAACGTCACCGTGCTCTATGGGCATATCCATCGCGAAAATTTTCATCAGGCGGGGCGCGCGAAGATGTACGCGGCGCGCTCGCTGATCTTCGCGTTCCCCGATCCGGCGACGACGCCGGTGAAGAAGCCGATGCCGTTCGATAAACATGCGCCGTTCAAGGACTTGGGGCTACGGCGAATCAATGGCGGCGCCGGCGGGACCGATTTGCAGATCGAGGAAGTCGAACTGGCGACGGCGGAATTCTCGGGCACGGTCGGGATGGATCAGATGCTCAAACACGGAAGCGGCGACGCAAAGGACGAATAGTCATGAAGGCATCCAAACAGAACATAGTCAGAACCGCGATTTTCGCAGCGGCCGGAGCAGTCGTCATCGGCAACCTGGGCAACATCTTTTCGAGCGGGAGCGGCCTGACGATCGCGCGGACGGCTCATGCGGCAGACGAGCCGCGCGTGATCGAGATCAAGGCGAAGAAGTACGAGTTTGCGCCGGCAGAGATAACCTTGAAGAAAGGCGAGCCGGTGGTGCTGCGGCTGACCAGCACCGATCGCGTTCACGGGTTCATGTCGAAGCCGCTCAAGATCGACACCGATATCCCCAACGACACGACCAAGGACGTGGCAGTTACGCCCGACACTGCGGGCGACTTCACCGTGATTTGCGACCACTACTGCGGCCTCGGCCACGGCGGCATGAAGATGAAGGTGACGGTAGTCGAATAGGGTGGCGCGCCTTACGGTTCGTTGCCGCGCTGAAACAGGCGCATCAGCTCTTCGAGCGTGGCCGGCGGCTTCGACGCGGTCGCGAGCGTGTCGCGCACGTGCTCGAGGGACTTCATCCCGACCAGCGCGCAATCGACGCCCGGCGTCGAGCGCACGAACTGAATCGAGCGCTGCGCTTCGGTGGCAAATCCGGCGAATGCGCTGGCGACGATTGGCGGCAGTCCGCGCGACAGCTGCCCTTGCAGCAGCGACGCGCTGGCGCATACGCCGAGCTGAAGCGACTTCGCGGCCGCGAGCGGCGTCGCTTTGCCGCCTGCGACGATCTGATTCGAGCGGGTCACCGCTTCAGGCATCGCAAGATTGTACGGCAACTGGATCGCGCGAAAATGATGCGCATCGCCGCCGACGTCGCGCGCGATGCGAATCAACTCGTCGAGCGAGAGCCATCCGCGCTCGGTCTGTGCGGCGCGAAAGCCGTTCCAGGTGGCGGCGCCGTAAACGCCGATTTTGCCGTCCGCGGCGGCGCCCTCCAGGAACTCGAAGATGGTTGCGATGCGCGCGAGAAATTCCTTGCGCGAGACGACTTCGAGCTGGGTCTCGGGATTGTGGAGATAGTAGATGTCGATGGTCTCGAGGCCCAGGTTGGCGCGCGACATCTCGAGCATCGCACCGATGTAGCGCGGCGTCATGCAATGCGAACCGTCGACTAGGTCGCCGGGCGCGACGATGCCGGCTCTGACGAAGTGCTCCTCGAACCAGGCGCGCGGGTCGGGCGGCACCTCGCCGTCGAAGGTCACGTAGCCGCCCTTGGTCGCGACGATCACTTCCTCGCGCCTCAGGTCGCCCGCCGCGACCATCGTGGCGATCACCTTGCCGATGCTCCGCTCGCTGCGCTGGAAGCGGTAGTTGACGGCGGTGTCGATCAGGTTCATGCCGCCGCGCAGCGCCGCCGCGATTGATTCCTCGTACGCGCGATCGGTCTGCTCGTCGGGCTCACCGAGATAGGTGCCGATTCCGATCGACGAGACAGACACGCCGATCATCGGGCGGAAATTTCCGGGCAGCGCGGGAAATCGCGCTGCGTATGATGCGGTGCCGGCGGGCGTGGCGCGTCCTTTGAGCAAACCCATCGAATTCTCCTGCGGGCGAGCGCCCGTGTTGTGGGACCGGTGAGCGCCTATCCGGAAATGCTTTGCGGACTGATCGTTGGCTCGTAGAGCGCCTGAATCACGTTGCCGTCCGGGTCGCGGATGTAGAACGAAACCGAGCCGTCGCGATGACGCTTCAACGGGTGCACGATGTCGAGTCCGGCGCCGCACGCCCACACGTAGCCCGCCTCGACGTCCTCGACCGTCGGCACGATGAAGCCGAGGTGGTCGAGGTGTTGCGCGTCGGCGGGCGCAGGCGGACCGGCGCTGGCGTCGGCGCGATGCAGCGCCAGGTTGTCGCATCCGGAACTCAGGTACGCGTTGTAGGGGTCGGGCTCCCACACCAGCTTCATCCCGAAGACGTGAATGTAGAACAGCTTGGCGCGTTCGACGTCGGCAACCTTGAGCGCCAGATGCCGCATCCCGCGATTCTTGATCAACTTTTTTCCTCGCGCGTGCGATAGCCCACCACCGCCCAGATCGGATCCGACGGCGGCATCGTCGGCG
>DASQHV010000154.1:0-11455 GCA_035631915.1 Candidatus Acidiferrales bacterium
GTCTTCCAGCGGCGATGAATCCAGTTCCAGTGGTCGGGATGCTCCCGCACCATCTGCTCGATCGCCTGATTGAAACGCAGCGTGTTCTCGCGCACGCACGCCTCGCGGTCGCGGGTCTTGACGACTTCGATCGCGGGCAGAATTTTTATCTTGTGATGAATGGTGTCGCCCTGCCGGACCATGAACGCCGGGACGACCGGCGTCCCGGTCGCCATCGCCATCCGCGCCAGGCCGTCGCTGGTCGACGCCGGCAGGCCGAAGAAATCCGCGAACACCCCTTTGCGCACGTCGAGGTCGAGCGTGATCGCGATCATCCAGTTCTGCCGCAGCATCCTCAGCATGTCGCGCGCGCCGGCCTTGCGCTCGATGATGCGGTTGCCGTAGCGGATGCGCGCGCCGCACACGGCGGCGTCGATCAGCGGGTTGCGCAGCGGCCGATGCACGATCGCGATGTGGTAGCCGTAGATCGAGTGCGCGAGCTGGAGCAGCTCGAAGTTGCCGTAGTGCGCCGTCAGCACCAGCAAGCCGCGGCCCTTGGAGCGGCGCTCGCCTTCGTCCCAGAATTCCTTGCCCTCGTAGGTGGCGACGCGCTCGATGTTGGCGCGGCTGAGCTCGCCGAAGTGAGTCCATTCAGCGAGCATCCGCCCCCAGCTGCGATACATCGCCGAAAGAATCGCCAGGCGCTCCGGCGCGGTCATATCGGGAAAAGCGATTTCGAGATTTTTGAGCGCGATCGGACGGTTGGGACGATCGAACTTCATTGCCCATCCGCCGAGCCGTGCACCGGCGCGGACTGCGCGCTCCAACGGCATCGCGCGCAGCGCGCCGGCTACGGCTGCGATGCCGGTGTATTCGATTCGCGCCTGAACGTTGCCAATCTGTCGCGCCATCGGATTTCGACAATGGCCCGAGACTTGGACGGCGCGCAAGTCAGCGGCGACGCTGCTTGCGCGATTGCGGGACCGTCGAGCGCGAGTGCGTGAGCGGCGCTATGGCGAGATCGACGGCGTGACGCTGGTCTTCAGTGCGGAAATGGTGCTGGGCGGCGCAGCAGATCCGCCGCCGGACGCGATCGGACCGGCGCCGGAATCAGGCGCGGCGGACGCGGCGGAACTCAACGGCGAACTCGGCGCGGTGTCGCTCTTGTTGCTCGAGGTCGGCCCGATTTCCTCGGTGTTGAACGGGGTCTCTCCGCTGCCGCCGCCGGAACTCGGCGCGATTTCGTGAGCGGCCGGATTTTCCGGTCCGGGCGCGGTTGCAGGCGCCGCGTACGGCGCGTTCAGATCAGCCTCGGGCGAGACCGGGATCGAGAAGCTGGGCTTGTAGACCTCGCGAATCTGCGACGCCGGCATGTCGTGGATTTCCTTGCGGCCCAGCGAGTTGATGAACTTCTGGCGCTCGTCCAGTGCGAGCGAGCGCAGGTCGGTGCGGTTGCGGATCACGTGCGGGGTCAGGAACACCAGCAGGTTGTCCTTCTGCTTGTCGTTGCTCTTGTTGCTGAACAGGTTGCCCAGCACCGGGATGCTTGAGATGAACGGCACGCCCTGGTTCTGGATCTGGTCCTGGCTCGCGAGCAGGCCGCCGATTACCGCGGTGCGATGGTTCTGGATCAGCACGGTGGTCGAAGCGGAACGGATGGTGGTGGTCGGGCCGAGCGGATTGTTCTGCGAGCCGTTGACGACGTTCGAGACCTCTTCGTACAGGTCGAGCTTTACATAATCGGCCTCGGAAACCTGCGGCACGATGTCGAGCGTGATGCCGACGTTCTGGCGGTCGACCGAGTTGAAGATCTGCCCGGGCAAGCCGGCGTTGGCCGCGGCCGAGCCGACAAAAGGAACGTTCTGCCCAACGACGATCATCGCCTCTTCATTGTCGGCGGTCAGCAGCGTCGGTGCGGAGAGCACGTTGGTGTGCGTATCGACTTCGAGCGCCGTCAGCAGCGCGACGTCGCAGGGGACGTTTATCGTGCCGCCCGTGCTGCCGGTGCCTGTGCCGCCGGTAGCCACCGCGGCCACCGCGGCGGGAACGGCGCACAAACTCTGCGAGGCGAGCCCCACGCCGAGGCCGCTCAGCCCGAGCGGATTACCAAGCGCCTGTTGCAACTGTCCAAAGTTAAGCGACCCGACGCCGAGTATGCTGTTGCTGATCGAGGTCGAAGCCTGAAAGTTGACGCCCATCTGGCGCTGGCGTTCGGCGGACACCTCGACGATCACGGCCTGCACGAAGATCTGCACGCGCGGAGTGTCGAGGTCGTCGATGATCTGCTTCAGCGTCTGCCAATCCTGCGGCGACGCGCTGATGACCATCGCATTGGTCGCGGGATCGGCGGTCACGTTGACCGGATACGAGAAATCGACGCTCTTGCCGGCGCTGCTGGCCGACATCGAGCCGCCGTTGGCGGTCGAAGAACCGCGGCTGCGCAGTCCCCCGCCACCGCCGCCAAAACCACCGGCGCCGCCCGCGCCGCCAAAGCCGCCCCCACCGCTGCTGCCGAAGCTCGAGCTGCCGAACGAATTGCCGCCGAATCCTCCGCCGCCGTAACCGCCACCGCCGCCGAAGCCGGAGCCGCCGAAGCTCGATCCGTTATACATCCCGAGCGAACTGCCGCGGCCGAGCGAGCCCTTGCCGGTGGTCGGCGAGAGCGTGGTAGGACCGCTGCCGCCGTTGAGCAGGTTGTTCAGCACCTGGACCATCTCGAGCGCCTGCGCGTTCTTGAGACGATAGACGTGGATTCGCGAAGTGGCGTTGGGCGGCGAGACGTCGAGCTTGGCGACGATGTCCTCGATCTCGCGCATCTGGAGCGGTGGCGCCAGCACGATCAGCGAATTGGTGCGCTCGTCGGGCAGCACTTTGTAGCCGGTGCCGGCGCCGGTCGAACCGGGCGCTTGACCGCCGACGACGAGTCCGGGCCGACCGGGCATCTGCTGCGTGCCGGTGCCGCCCTGGAGCCGCGCACCCATGATCTGATCGATCTCGGGCGCCAGCTCGCCGGCAAATGCGAGCTTCAGCGGTATGACCCTGACGTTCTGCTGCTCGCCGCGAACGTCGAGGCTGCCGATGATCTGCAGCAGGCGCTCGACGTTGTACGCGTCGTCGGTGACGATGATCGTATTGTCGCCGGGGAACGCCGCGACCAGCCCGTCATGCGAGACCATCGGCTGGATCACGCCGATCAGCGAAGCAACGTCGACGTTCTTGAGCCGCACCATCCGGGTGACGTACTCGTCGCCCTTGGATTCGGCCGGGGCCTGCGATTCTGTCAGCGCGGCGGACGAGCGCACGTTGCGCGCGGGCACGATCTTGATCACGTTGCCGGCCTGGACCGTGGTGAAGCCCTTCACCTGGAGCGCGGACTGAAAAATCGAATACGCCTGCTCGGGCGTAACCTTGGTTGGTGAGATGATCGAAACCTTGCCGCGGACGCTTTCGTCGATGATGAAGTTGCGGCCGGTGATCTCGCTGATGAACTTGGCCAGCACGGGAATATCCACGTTCTGGAAGTTCATCGTGATTTGATTGGGCGACACCCCCGGGTCGGCGGCGCCTGCGCGGAGCGAAAACGATCCAATCAGAACTGCGGCGGCGAGCGCCCCAACCAAAACCCGGTTCATGCGAGCAACCTCCGCGTCACGAACGAAACGTGGTGAGCTTATTTCAGCGCCGCTCGAATGTGCAACCCGTGAATGTTACAAAAGCACCACGGCCCCGCCACTAAGACGACGGCCGGGACGACTAAATTCAATGCAAGCTCCGCCCGGAACCAAAACGCGCAGCCTCGTCTGGGCGCGCCATCGCCGCCCAAGCCGCGGAAGGACCGTGCGTTGCGCTACGAACTGCTGATAGGGCTGCGCTACCTGCGTTCGCGCCGGCGCGAGCGTTTCGTGTCGCTGATCGCGATCATCTCGCTCACCGGCGTGACGATCGGCACCTTCAGCCTGACCGTGGCGTTGTCGGTGATGAGCGGATTCCAGGAGGATTTGCGCGGGCGGCTGCTGGCGTTCACGCCGCAGATAACCGTCGAGCGCGCCGACACTGGGGTGTGGAATCCCGCCGAGCTGGCGAAAAAGCTCGATGCGACCCCCGGCGTTGCGGCGTCGGCGCCGTTCGTCACGTCGCAGGTGATGGCGGTCTCCAGCACGGCGTGGGGCGGCCCGGGCCTGGTCTCGGGCGGAATCCTGCGCGGGGTCGAGCCGCACGACAACCCGGTACTGAAGGAATTGAAAGACACGCTCGAGTTGGGCAACCTCGCCGCGCTCGAGACCACGCATCCGGTGACGATCACAGACAAGGGCGCCAAGCGCCAGGTCGAGTTGCCCGGCGCGATCATCGGGAAATCGCTCGCGTTCGAGTTGGGGGTCAGGCCGGGCGACCCGATCGTGCTGATCTCGCCGGCCAGCCTGGGCGCCGGGATCGGGCCGCCGCGCCTCAGGCGTTTCGTGGTGGTGGGCTATTTTCATTCCGGCATGTACGAGTTCGACGCGTCGCTGATCTTCGTCGCGCTGAAGGACGGACGGGCGCTGTTAGCCGACGACGCGCAGTTGGAGAGCGGGCTTGAGCTGCGCCTCGACAACATGTTCGACGCGCCTGCGATCCGCGATCGGATAGCGGGCATTGCCGGCCCGGATTTCGCAATCACCGATTGGACCACGGCCAACGCGCCGCTGTTCAACGCGTTGAAGCTCGAGAAATTCACCTACTTCATGGTGCTGCTGCTGATCGTGCTGGTTGCCGCGTTCAACATTATCGCGACGCTGGTGATGGTGGTGATGGAGCGGCGCAAGGAAATCGCGATCCTGCGCGCGATGGGCGCGCGGTCGGGTTCGGTCGCGTCGATCTTTTTGTGCGAGGGCGCTGCGCTCGGCGCCGTCGGCACGGCGATTGGCGTCGGCGCGGGATTCCTGACGTCGTTCGCGATCGGGAAATATCATCTGATCCACCTGCCCGCCGATATGTTCATGGTCAGCGCGGTGCCGGTGCGGCTCTACTCGATGAATTTTGTCGCGGTGGGCGCCGCGTCGGTGCTGCTGTGCCTGCTGGCCGCGATCTACCCGGCCCTGCAGGCGCGCACGCTCTCGCCGGTCGAGGTGATTCGCTATGAGTGAGGTGGGCGGCGCGGCAGCGGTGACGAAACCTTCGACCGGGTCGGCGTTGATCGAAGCGCGCGGCCTGGACAAGACATTTTACGACGCCGGGCGCGAGATTCGCGTGCTGCAAGGGCTCGATCTGACGGTGCGGGCGGGCGAGGAAATCGCGATCGTCGGGCAATCGGGCACCGGAAAATCGACGCTGCTGCACATTATCGGCAGCCTGGAGGAGCCGACGGCGGGCCGGGTTTTCTTTGAAGGCCAGGACCTGTTCGCGCTCGATCAGAAAGCGCTCGCCGAGTTCCGCAACCGCAAGCTCGGTTTCGTTTTTCAATTTCACTACCTGCTCGCCGATTTCACGGCGCTGGAAAACGTGATGATGCCGGCGTTGATCGGACGCGTCGACGACGCGTCTGCGCGCCGCAGCGCAACCGAGATGCTGGAGCTGGTCGGCCTGGGCGACAAGCTCGGCCGGCGGCCCGCGGAACTCTCAGGCGGTGAGCAGCAGCGCGTGGCGGTGGCGCGCGCGGTGGTGCTGCGGCCGAAACTGCTGCTCGCGGACGAGCCGACCGGCAATCTGGATCCGCACACGGCGGAGGAAGTTCACGCGCTGTTCCATCGGCTCAATCGCGAACTCGGAGTCACGCTGGTGATCGCGACGCACAACGAACAGCTGATGCGCAGCGTCGGCCGCGCGCTGCGTCTCTCCGAAGGAAAGTTGCGCGACGAGCGCACCGCATGAGCGCGGCGCGCGCGCAACTTCGACCACGCTCGGTTTACATCGGCGGGATGATTGGTTAGTTTGGTCGCCGTTTTTGGTGGCTTTGGGTGACATCGCGAAAGTTCAACGCGCGCATCACGCGCGCGACGCCGTTGCGCGCGCTGCTGATCGTTCTGGCCGCGCTGATGCCGGCGGTGGGCGCACTCGCGCAAGGCGGCGCGCCAATAGTTTCGCGAGTCCTGGTCACCGGTAATCAACGCGTCGAGAGCGACGCAATCCGCATCCATATCAGCCAGCAGGCCGGCCAGCCGCTCGACGAGAACGCGGTCACCGCCGACGTCAAGGCGATCGCCAAGATGGGCTTCTTTGAAAACGTGGGGGCGGAGAGGCAACCGCAGCCGAACGGCTCGATCGTGCTCGTGTACCGGGTCAAGGAGCGCCCGCAAATCACCGACGTCCGGTTCTACGGGATGAAGGCGATCCGCTCGAACGACGACAAGATCGTCGCCGCGGTCAAGGTTCATCCCGGGTCGATTATGGATCCCACGGCGGTCAAGGAGACCATCAACGCCGTCACGCAGGTGTACGAGGACAAGGGCTACATGGACGCGAAGGTCACCTTCAAGGCCATCCCGCAGCCCGACAACACTGCGTTTGGCGAGTTCGACGTGGTCGAGGGTTCGAAGGTCGAGATCACGGACATCCGGTTCGAAGGCAACAAGGCGTTTTCGTCGCGCGAGCTGCGCGGCGAGATGCAGACCGCGACTTACAGCCGGTTCACGAGCTGGTTCACGAACGCGGGCGCGCTGGACAAGAAGAAGCTGCAGGAGGACGTCGATCGGCTGACGTCGTTTTACTACGACAACGGCTACCTCAACATCCACGTTGCGGAACCGCGCGTCGAGCGCAGCGGCGACAAGCTGACGATCGTGGTCGAGGTCGATGAGGGCGTGCCGTACCGCGTCGGCCGCATCAACATCGAGGGCAACCTGAAGTTTCCGCGCCGCGAACTGCGCCGCTTGCTGACGATGAAGCCGGGGCAACTGTTCCGCGGCTCGACGATGCAGCGACAGGTGCTGGCGCTGTCGGACTTCTACTCGAACCGCGGCTACGCGTACGTCAACGTCGATCCGCGCACACAGCTGATTCAATCGACCAAGAAAATCAACATCACGTTCGTGATCAATCCCGGACACGAAGTGCTGGTCGATCGGATCAACATCAGCGGCAACACCAAGACCTCGGACAAGGTTATCCGGCGCGAGATCCAGGTGCAGGAGCAGGAGCCGTACACCGCGGAAGGAATTCGCGACTCGAAGATTCGGCTCGACCGGCTGGGATTTTTCACCGACACGCGAATCACCACGGCGCCGGCGACGCAGCCCGACAAGATCAATCTCGACGTCAACGTGACCGAGGGCAACACGGCGTCGTTCTCGGTGGCGGGCGGGTTCGACAGTTACCAGTCGCTGTTCGGTAACTTCACGCTGGGCAACACCAACCTGTTCGGCGGCGGCGAGTCGCTGATCCTCAACGCGCAGGTGGGCTTCCTGTTCCAGAACTACAGCATCGCGTACACCGAGCCGTGGTTCCTGGACATCCCGCTCGGCGTCGGGCTGCAACTATTCGACAATAAGACCTACCTGCTGAGCTTCAACCAATCGTCGGCGGGATTCGGGCTCAACACCACCTACCCGCTGACCGAGTTGGGGTTCAAGAAGATCGGACCGTTCTCGCTGAAGGACGTGAGCGCGGGACTCGGCTACACGTTCCAGAGCATCGGTATCACCGGGCTCAACCAGCTGACGACGTTTCAGATCGCGCGCTATCGCGGCTACACGCAGACCTCCGAGCTTACGCCGCAAATCAGCCGCTTCACCGTCGACAACCGCGCCGATCCGCGCACCGGAACGATCGAGACGCTGGCGATGCAGATCGGCGGCTTGGGCGGAACCAACAAGTTCATCAAGGGTGTGGCGCATTTCCGGTATTTCATTCCGTTCATCAAGAGCCAGACGTTCGGCACGTTCGTCTGGTCGCAGGGCATCACGTTCGGAATCGGGACCAACCTGACCACCGGCACCGGCGGCGAGCTGCCGCTCTACGAGCGGTTCTTTCCGGGCGGCGTGGGCGGTCCGGGCGACGTGCGCGGCTATCAGCTGTATTCGTTGGGGCCGCAGGTGACGATTCGCAACCAGAACGGGCAGCCAATCAGCGTGCAGGACGTCGGCGGCAGCAAGGAGTTGTTATTCAGCAACGAGATCACGTTCCCGATCCTGTCGGGACTCGGGGTGCGCGGCGTGGTGTTCACCGACGCGGGCCAATCGTTCCGGCTGAAGGACTCGCTGAACCTCAGCGATCTGCAGGCGGCGTGGGGCTTCGGCATCCGCTGGAAGTCGCCGTTCGGGCCGCTCAGCGTGGACATCGCATTCCCGCTCAACCCGCGGCCGGCGGACCAGAGTACGGTGTTCGAGATCGGGGCCGGCGCGCCGCTCTAGTGGACGGCCATGGTGCGCGCGTGAATCCGCCGCTTGAACGTCAATTACCGTACCAACGCAACTGGATTTGATGTTAGGCGAAGGAATATTGTGTATGATTCAGCATCGTGAACGACAACCGCGCGGCGGCGGCGTGCGCAATCGGGTTCCCGGGACGCATTCATAGAGGAGGCTTTCCACTGAGTATGAGGCAACGGTGGTCTATCGGCGCGATTGTGGCGTTGGCAATCTTCGCGGCATCTCCGGCGCGTGCCGAACTGAGGCTCGCGTACGTCGACGTGCAGCGCGCGCTCAACGAATGCGATGCCGGCAAGAAAGCCAAGGCCGAGTTCCAGGGCCGGGTCTCGACGCTGGAATCGCGCCTGCAGCGCCAGCAGAACGAAGTGCAGGCGCTCAAGGATCAGATCGAAAAGAAAGGCATGCTGATGAATCCCGATCAGCGCCAGAACCTGCAGGACCAGTACGTGACGAAGGCCAAGAACTTCGAGCGCGACTGGAAGGACTCCAAGGACGAGCTGCAGGCCAAGGACCAGGAGATCACCGCGAAAATCGTGCACGACCTGGCGCAGGTGATTCGCACCATCGGCGAGCGCGACGGCTACACGATGGTGATGGAGAAGGGATCGATCCTGTGGGGCGCGCCGGGAATCGACATCACCGATTCCGTGATCCGCAGCTACAACTCGATGCACGTGCAGATCGGCACGGTGGGCGAAGGCGCCGGCGGCGCGGTCTCGCGCGCGAGCACGAGTTCGGAGCAGGCGGGCGCGTCGGCGCCGTCGGACTTCGGCTCCAGCGCGGCGAAGCGCTCGACCATCTCCAAGTAAGTGTCGGACGACGCAAAAGTCGACGAGCTGGGAAGGGTGCTGGGGCTGCTGCCCCATCGCTATCCGTTTCTGCTGGTGGACCGGATCGTCGAGCTCGAAAAGGGCCGCGTCGCGACGCTCAAAAACGTAACCTTCAACGAGCCCTACTTCGCCGGACACTTTCCGGCGAACCCGGTGATGCCGGGGGTGCTGATCGTCGAAGCGCTGGCGCAGTCGGCGGCGATCCTGGCGCTGAGCGAGGTGCAGGGCGATCCGAGCCGGCTGTTCATGCTGACCGGGCTGGACAAGGTGCGCTTTCGGCGCCGCGTGATCCCCGGCGATCAGCTGCGGATGGAAGTGAAGATCCTAAAGTATCACCGGCCGCTGTGGCGGATGCATGCCGAGGCGCGGGTGGGCGACGAGTTGGCGGCGGAGGCGGAGTTGTCGGCGATGGAAGTCGAGGAGCAAGTCCGATAGGCGGACGAATTCATCCGTCGGCAGTAATCGACAAGAGCGCCGAAATCGATTCGAGCGTTGAAGTCGGACCCGGCGCGGTGATCGGCCCGCAGGTAAGAATTGGCGCGGGCACCCGAGTTGGTCCGCACACGGTGATCGCGAGCCACACGACGATCGGCGCGCGCAACCAGATCTTTCAGTTCGCGTCGATCGGCGAGGTCACGCAGGACCTCAAATTCCACGGCGAGCCGTCGACGCTCGAAATCGGCGACGACAACAAGATCCGCGAGTTCGTGACGATCCAGCGCGGCACCGAGGGCGGCGGGATGGTCACGCGGATCGGCAACGGCACGCTGATCATGAACTACGTGCACATCGGCCACGACTGCATCGTCGGCGACAATTGCATCCTGGTAAATTCGAGCCAGCTCGGCGGCCACTGCGTGCTGGAGGAATACGCCAGCGTCGAGGCGATGTGCGGGCTGCATCAGTTCGTGCGGATCGGCGCGCACGCGTTCACCGCGGCGGGGGCCAAGGTTGCGCAGGACGTGCCGCCGTACTCGATGGTCGCGGGCGATCGTGCGCGCCTGGTCGGCGTCAACGAGATCGGATTGCAGCGGCGCGGCTTCACGGCGGAAACGATCGCGGCGATCAAGGCGGCGACGCGCACGCTGTTCTACTCGAAGCTCTTGCGCGAGGACGCGGTCAAAAAAGTCCTCGACGAATACGGGCAGCTGCCGGAGGTTCGCCGCTTGGTCGATTTCATCAACAACTCGACGCGCGGGGTCGTCGGCCGCGAGCGTGACTAAGCTCGGACTCATCGCGGGCAACGGGGTTTTTCCGCTCGAAGTAGCGCGGGCGGCGCGCGCGCGAGGAATCGAGGTGGTCGCGGTCGCGCACCTGAATGAGAGCGATCGGGCTCTGGATGCGGCCGTCGGCAACGTCACGTGGATCAAAGTCGGCGAGCTGCAAAAAATTATCGACAAGTTCAAGAGCGCAGGCGTCAAGGAGGCCGCGATGGCCGGGGGCATCTCGCGCGCGCGGCTGCGCGACTCGTTCGCGCCCGACGCGCGCGCGCTGAAGATGCTGGCGGGGATCGGGCGCTTCAGCGACGACGCGGTGCTGCGCGGCGTCGCGCGCGAAGTCGAGTCGGAAAACATCGCAATGATCGATCCGGTGCCGATGATCGAGCATTGGCTCGCGCCTGCAGGACTTGCCGCAGGTCCGGAGCCGTCGCAGGCGCAACTCGGCAGCTACGACATCGGGCAGACGGTCGCGGTGCGCGATGGAATGGTCGCGGCGGTCGAGGCGCTGGAGGGGACCGACGCCGCGTTGCGGCGCGCCGCGGCGCTGGTCGGCGCCGGGCTGGTGGTCGCGAAACTGGCGAAGCCCGGACAGGACTTGCGCTTCGATCGGCCGGCGATCGGGCCCGCGACAATCGAACTGCTCGGCGAAATTGGCGCGGCGCTGATCGGCGTCGAGGCGAACGTGGCGCTGATCCTCGAACGCGAGCGCACGCTCGAGCTGGCGCGCGCGAAAAACATCATCGTGTACGGTCATGGCGGACCAGCGCGCTGAGCTGCGCGCCGCAGTAGTCGGCGCGGGCCGGCTGGGCACGCTTCACGCGCGCAAGTACGCGGCGGCGGCGGGCGTCAAGCTGACGCACGTCGTCGACGTCGAGCGCGAGCGCGCCGCGAGCGTCGCGGCGGAGCTCGATGCGACGCCGCTCACGGACTATCGCGAGCCTGCCGGCAAGGTCGATCTCGTGACGATCGCGTCGCCGGGCGTGACGCATCACGAGATCGCGTCGGCGATGCTGCGCGCGGGAATCGACGTGCTGCTCGAAAAGCCGATGGCGGAGACGCTGGCGCAGGCGCATGAACTGGCCGA
>DASQHV010000155.1:0-2790 GCA_035631915.1 Candidatus Acidiferrales bacterium
TTACGACGCGCCTCGCGCCGGCAGACCTTTGCGGAATTCCGCGATCTCCCCGATTTCCTCCTCGCTGAGCCGGAAGTCCATCGCTCCGATCACGCCGGTCACCTGCTGCGGCGACCGCATCCCGACGATCGCCGCCGTCACCGCCGGATGCCGCAGCGTCCAGGCGATCGCTACTTCACCCGCCGTCCGTCCGTGCCGCGCCCCGATCTGCTTCATCCGATCGGCCAATTCCAGGTTGCGCGACAGGTGCGGCTCCTGGAAGTTCAGCGCGCGCTTTCGGAAGTCGTCGGCCGGAAACGCCGCCACGCGCTCGCGCGTCATCGTCCCCGTCAGGAGTCCCGACTTCATCGGCGAGTACACGATCACGCCGATGTTGTGTCTCAGGCAATCCGGCAGGATCTCGTTCTCCACTTCCGGCGAGATCGCCGAGTACGGCGGCTGCAGCGACGTGATCGGCGCGATGGCGCGGCAGCGCTCCATCTGCGCCGCGTTGAAGTTTGAGACGCCGATCCACCGCACCTTGCCTTCCTTCTGCAGGTCCGCCAGCGCCCGCCAACCCTCTTCGAGATCCCGGTCCGGTTCGGGCCAGTGGACCTGGTACAGGTCGATCGTGTCCACCTTCAAGCGCTTGAGACTGTTCTCGCATTCGCGGCGGATCGAATCGGCTTTCAGCGACCCGCTGATCTCCCGCTTCTCGTTCCACACGCGCTCGCACTTGGTGAAAACGTACGGCCGGTTCGCGCGCCCCGCCAGCGCGCGCGCCACGACCTGTTCGGAATGGCCGAGGCCGTACACCGCGGCCGTATCGATCCAGTTGATGCCGTGATCGAGCGCGGCCTCGATCGCGGCGATCGACTCCGCGTCGTCCTGCGGCCCCCATCCGAAAGCCCAGCCGCCTCCGCCCATCGCCCACGCCCCGACGCCGATCGGCGTCAGCTCCATGTCACTGGTTCCCAGCCGTTTCTTGATCATCTCTTTTACAATATCCGAGGTTGGTTCTTTCCGCGAAAACATTCGCCACCGTAATTGGCTCGGGACCAAACGGCCTGACGGCCGCGATCGAGTTGGCGTCGGCCGGTGTGAAGGTGACCGTCCATGAGGACAACGACTTGCTCGGCGGCAGCGCCCGCACCGCCGAGCTGACGCTGCCGGGATTCCATCATGACATCTGCTCCGCCGTGCATCCGCTGGCGGTCTCTTCCCCGTGCTTTGAGCGATATCCGCTGGCGAACTACGGCCTCGAGTGGATCCAGCCGGACGCTCCGCTCGCGCATCCGTTCGACGACGGCACGGCGGTGATTCTCGAGCGCTCGCTCGATCAGACCTGCGCCCGCCTCGGCCTCGACGGAGAAGCGTGGCGCCGGCTGTTCGAGCCGCTGGTGGAAGCCTGGCCGCGCCTGCGCCACGACGTGCTTGGTCCGCCCATTCACATTCCCACCGCGCCTCTGGCGTTTGCGCGATTCGGATTGAACGCGATCCGCCCCGCCCGCGCGCTCGCCGAATCGCGGTTTCGGGAGGCCCGCACCAGAGCCTTATTCGCCGGAATCGCCGCCCACTCCGCGCTGCCGCTCGAAGTGCGTCCCAGCGCGGCGTTCGGCCTGGTGCTGGGAACCGCCGCTCACGCGGTGGGCTGGCCGATTCCCAAAGGCGGCGCTCAGCAGATCACCAACGCTCTTGCCGGCCACTTGCGCGCGCTCGGCGGCGAGATCCGCACGCGATCGCGAATCACGACCTTGCCCGATCGCGGCGTGACTCTGTGCGATGTGACGCCGCGCCAACTTTTGCCCCTGGCCGCCGAGCGTTTGCCGGTCTCCTATCGCAAACTGCTCGCGGCCTACCGGTACGGGCCGGGTGTTTTCAAACTCGACTGGGCCTTGTCCGCGCCGATTCCCTGGAGCGCGGCAGACTGCCGTCGCGCCGGGACGGTTCACGTCGGAGGAACCCTCGACGAAATCGCCGACTGGGAGACGCGTCTGGAAGGCAAGCCGTTCGTCCTCGTGGCCCAACCGACTCTGTTCGATCCCTCGCGCGCCCCGCAAGCCCGCCACATCGCGTGGGCCTACTGTCACGTCCGCAATGCCTCCGCGGTGGACTTGACCGACGCCATCGAGTCACAAGTCGAGCGATTCGCCCCGGGCTTCCGTTCGCGCATCCTGGGGCGCCATGTGCTGACGGCGCCGGCTCTCGAGTATCACAACATGAACCTCGTCGGCGGCGACATCAACGGCGGCGCGATGGACCTGCGCCAGCTTCGCGTGCGGTCTACCCGTCTGCGTTACCGCACTCCGCTCCGGGACGTCTACCTGTGCTCCTCGTCGACGCCGCCGGGCGGCGCCGTTCACGGGATGTGCGGCTACCACGCCGCCCAGGCCGCGCTGCGACGCCTGCCCCGGTTACGATAGAGTCTGTGACTTCCGGCGCGACTTCCAAACAGCGCTTTCTCCGTGATGGCATGCTCGCCGTGTTATTGCTCGCGCTCGCGAAGCTTGCGCTGCATTGCCTGTTTAACAATCGTTACGGTTACTTCCGCGACGAATTCGATTACCTGGCGTGCGGCGATCATCCGGCGTGGGGATATGTCGATCAGCCGCCCGTGGCTCCGATGCTCGCCCGGTTCAGCCGCGAGTTGTTGGGCGAGTCGTTGCGCGCAATGCGGTTCTTCCCGGCTCTATTCTCCTCCGCGCTGCTCGTGCTCGGCGCCTTGATCGCGCGCGAACTGGGCGGCCGCGCGTTCGCGCTGATCTTGACCGCCGTGACGATTCTTGTCGCGCCGATCTACCTCTCCGACGG
>DASQHV010000156.1:0-8390 GCA_035631915.1 Candidatus Acidiferrales bacterium
CCGACGAAGTTGCGCAGTCGGCACTAGCGCTCGATCCCTTCACGATGTGGGCGCAACACTGCCGCGCGCACGTCTTCGCGGGCCAGGCGCGCATCGCGGAGGGAATCGCCGCGATGGAGGGTTACGCGCCGTCGTGGCAGAGGTTCAGCCACTACGTCGTCGGCCACAACTGGTTCCATCTCGCGACGCTGTATCTGGCGGATCTGAAATTCGCCACGGTCCGCGACGCCTATCGAAAATATGTCTGGGACTTCACGCCCGACGCGGTGGTCGAGCAGACCGACTCGATCCTGCTGCTGTGGTACGTCGAGCTGGCCGGCGGAGCGGTGGACGGCGAATGGCGCGAAATTGCCCCGCATATCCGCGCCAACGCTCACGACCACCTGTTCCCCTTCCTCAACTGCATCTACTTGTATGCGCTTGCGCGTGCCGGCGAGTCGTCCGAGGTTGCGAGCGCGCTGCGCGAAATGGAGCAATTTGCCGACCGCCAGACCGGCCCGCTTGCGCACGTGTGGAAGGACGTCGGCGTGCCGCTCGCGCGCGGATGCGTCGCGTATGCAGCGCGCGACTACGATCGCGCGGCCGAATCGATCGGTCCAATACTGTCCGACGTGCCCTGCGCCGGAGGCAGCGACGAGCAGCGCGGCGTGTTCACCGAGTCGTTCCTGGTTTCGCTGATCGGCGCCGCTCGCCGGGGCGAAGCGCGAAAAGCGCTCGACGACTATGTCGCAGGCCGTCCCGAGACCGCACTTGTTCGCCGTTGGTCCGCGATGATCTAGTGCGGTGCGCTTCCCCACCGCCTTTACCTGCGGGGTGTAGGGACTGAATCCGCGCCCGATGCCGGCGGAGCGGTAGCTTAAAGAGCATGATTTTCCGACCGATCACCATGACTCATTTGCAATTCTCTTTGACTTTGGTGCGTTTTGACGGCAATATCCGGCAGTGCGGGGGTTCGTGTTCGTACGCAGTTGGGCGTCAAGCCCGGAAGAGGGAGGAGTCCGATGAAATCATTGGTACGAGTGTTTCTTTTGGCCGGCTTCGGCGTGGCGCTGTTGAGCTTGTCGGCCGTCAGCAAAGCTCACGCGATTAGTCCCGAGTTAACTCTGGACAGCGAGAAGGTCCAGGTGGTTCACGGAAGTGGTTACAACAACGACACGACCACCATGACCCTCACGCTCACCAATCATGGCGAACCCGGTTGCGACTCTGATGACGATCTGATTTCCACCGGGCTGGAAGAAATCGGTCTGTCCGGCTGCAGCTGCGAGGATTTCATCTACTGCTGGTTTATGGATTGCACCAAGCCGTTCGATGACAGCATCAACACCTTCGTTTCGCATACCATCGCCGGCCATCAGTACGGAACGTTCTACAGCAACACCGAACCCGGTGGCGCAGGGACGACTACACTCTCGGCAAAAGCTACCAAGCTGACGACGCCGATGGGCGCCTGCGGAAGCTGGACGCTCAACCTGACCGCGACCAAGCTGAACCTGAAGTCGATCACCACGTCGTCGGCGATGCATCCGATTGCGCTGTTCATCAACGACGGCGACGATTCGGGCCCATTCTGCTTCGACATCCCGGACGCGGTCGTCGGGCCGGTGATCACGCACTAAGAGGCGGCGTCGCTCCGGACGGCCGCTTCAGAATCCGAGCCGGCAGAGCCTGGACGGAATAACAGCTTCGCGAAGAGGAAGTGACTAAATGAAATCATCGTTTCGAGCAATTCTTGTTGGCGCGTTCGGCGCAGCGCTTCTGAGCTTGTCGGCTTTCACCACAGTTCACGCGGCGTGCGTTCTGATGACCGAAATCCAGTTGAACAGTGAAAAAGTCCAGGTCGTTCATGGCAGTAGCAAGAATACCGATACCACCACGATGACGCTCGATCTCACGAATCTCGGCGATCCCTATTGCGACACCAATGACGATCTGATTGCCGGCGGGCTTGACGAGATCGCTTTGTCACCATGCAGCTGCGAGGAAATCCGATGTGCGGAGACCGGAGCTTGCTTCAGTCTGGGAGGCCTTCAGCTGTACTGCAAGCTTCCGTTCGATGACAACATTCCCAACGGCGGATTCGTTTCGCACACCATCGCCGGCCACCAGTACGGAACCTTCTACAGCAACACCGAACCGGGGTATTTTCCGACCACACTCTCGGCCAAGGCGACCAAGCTGACGACTCCGCCGATGACCTGCGGCCGCTGGACGCTCAACCTGACCGGCACCAAGCTGAACCTGTCTTCGATCACGCAGTCGTCGCCGATGAATCCGATCGCGCTGTTGATCAACGATGGTGACGATTCCGGCGTGAGTTGTTTCGACATCACGGACGCGGTCGTCGGCCCGGTAATCGTGCACTAGCAGTAAGTGGTGCAACCGCTTCGCCAAGAGGAAGAAACGAAATGAGATCATCGCTACGCTTGATTCTTTTTGGCGCCTTGGGCGCGATGCTTCTAAGCTTAACCCTCGTCGCAAAATCGTCGTCGGCCGATATGACCGAGGTCGATTTGAACAGCGAGAAGGTGCAGGTCGTCCATGGCACGACCTCCAACTCCGACACGACCACGATGACGCTCGACCTCACGAATAACGGCGATCCCTCATGCGACGACGGGGACGATTTGATCAAAGGCGGGCTTGAGGAGATCGCGCTCTCGAACTGCTCGTGCGAGGACTTCCTTTGTGTGACGAGCGGAGAGTGTATGCACTTTGGATTTCTTCAGTTTTACTGCGCCCTCCCGTTCGACGACAGCATTCCCAATGGCGGATTCGTATCGCACACCATCGCCGGCCATCAGTACGGAACGTTCTATAGCAGCACCGAAATGAACTTTAATGGACTGACGACCCTCTCGGCCAAGGCGACCAAGCTTGCGACTCCGACAAACACCTGCGGACGCTGGACGCTCAACCTGACCGCGACCAAGCTGAACCTGTCGTCGATAACGCAGTCGTCGCCGATGCATCCCATCGCGCTGTTTATCAACGACGGCGACGATTCCGGCCCGTTCTGCTTCGATATCAAGGACGCAGTCGTCGGCCCGGTAATCGTGCACTGACAAAGACGTCGTGGCGGCTTCGCCGACAAGAAGGATCAAATGAGACTATCTTTTCGAGTATTTTTCTTTGGCGCGTTCGGTGCCGCGGCGTTGACTCTTTCGTGCTACGCAATATCGTCAGCCAGGGTGCCGACCGAAATCCAGCTGAACAGTGAGAAGGTGCAGGTCGTTCACGGAACGACCCTCAACTCCGATACGACGACGATGACGCTCGATCTCACGAACATCGGCGACCCAAGTTGCGAGGACGGCGACGATCTAATAGCCGGCGGGCTTGCGGAGATTGCTCTGTCAGCCTGCAGCTGCGAGCAAATGCTTCCGTGGAGCCCTTACATAGCCGCCTACATTCCCTATTGCAGGCTACCCCTTAATGACAGCATTCCCGTCGGCGGATTCGTATCGCACATCATCGCCGGTCATCAGTACGGAACATTCTACAGTAATACCGAACCGGGCGGCGCCGGATCGACCACGCTTTCGGCCAAGGCAACCAAGCTTGCGACCCCAATGAACGCCTGCGGCCGCTGGACGCTCAACCTGACTGCGACCAAGCTGAACCTGTCGTCGATCACGCAGTCGTCGCCGATGCATCCGATTGCGCTGCTGCTCAACGATGGTGACGATTCCGGCCCGTTCTGCTTCGACATCCCGGACGCCGTCGTCGGCCCGGTGATCGTGCACTAACCGCCGCGGCGTCGTATCGCGATCGAAATAGCGACAAAGTCGGGACGGCCGTATCCGCTGAAGCGGGTGCGGCCGTCATTTCGTTTGAGCCTGCGAAAGCTGCTCGTCCCCGCCCTCGCGATCGCACTGCTGTTTTCGGCTGCACCGATCCGCGTCGCGCGGGCGCACGCTGAATCGTCAGCCGCGCAACCTGGAGCAGTTGACCAGAGCGCGGCGCTCGAGGCGATGGCGCAGCGAAGATTCGGTCCCAATCTTAGCGCCGCCGAACGCAAGCTGGTGCGCGTAGCGCCGACACGCGCGCTCCAGTGGCTCGGTCCCAGCGACGATCCTGCCGCCGCACCCAACGACACGGCGCACGGCGACAAGTGGGGGCCGGAACGAACCGTGCGACCCGACGTTGTCGTTTGGCTCGCCACCGACCCGATCGCAGCCAGGATGGTGCATCCGAGCGGCCTGGCGGTGGCCGGCGCGCGCCTTTCCGGCAAGCTTGACCTTTCGTATTCGGTCGTCGAGAAACCGCTGACGTTCCTGCGCTGCTACATCCCGGACGGAATCGATCTCTCGGCGTCGCACCTGACCGATTTCACGGTGCGCCGCTCCACCACCGGCTCGGTGCTGGCGGACACCTCGAATGTCGGCGGCGATGCGTCCTTCCTGATGGGCGACTACGGACCGATCAGTTTCTTCCGCGCACGAATCGACGGCACCGCCGACTTCACCGGCGCGCACATCATGAATGCGGGGCAGGACGCGGTGAATCTGTCCGAGGCCAACGTCGGCGGCGACGTGGTGTTTCACGACGGGTTTTCGACCGACGGCATCGTATACGTGCCGCTGGCGAAAATCGGACACGACCTCAGCTTTCACGACGCCGAGTTCACCGCCGACGCCGAGGTCAACGCCGAGCGCGCGGTGATCGACGGAACCTTCTACTGGGTCGAGATCAAACATACGCCGCGCACCGTGCTCGACCTGGAAAACGCGCACGCCGGCGCGATCTGGGACGACCAGGCGAGTTGGCCGGCGCCCGGAAACCTCAACATTGCCGGCTTCGTCTACGGCGAGATTGCCGGCGGCCCCAACGACGCGCCGATGCGCCTGCGATGGCTCGCGCTGCAGCCGTCCGGGTACTCTGCGCAGCCGTACCGCCAGCTGGCGACCGTGCTGGGCACGATGGGCCGCGAGCAGGGCGTGACCGAGGTCCGCATCGCCAAGGAAGTTGCGCAGCGCCGCTTCGGCCACATGAGCCGGTTCCAGAAGGCATGGAGCCTGATGCTCGAGGTGACGATTGGATTCGGCTACCGGCCGCTGCGCGCGCTGTGGTGGATTGCCGGGTTCGTCGGGCTCGGGACGATTCTGTTCGCGTGGGGCTACCGGCTGCGCATCATCACGCCGACCGAGGAGGGCGCCTATGTGGAGTTCGTGAAAACCGGCGAGGCGCCGCCGCATTACCCGGTCTTCAATCCGTTCATCTATTCGCTCGAAAATTTTCTGCCGGTCGTCGAATTGCACCAGGACAAATACTGGCGGCCAAATCCGCGCCATGCGGTGCGCGGCGAAGTTCGCGGCGGCCGTGCGCGGCTGGAAGGCAGTTCAACGCCGAGCCGGATGCTCCGCTGGTACCTGTGGGTGCATATCCTGGCGGGATGGACGATTACACCGCTGCTGTTCGCGGGCCTGTCCGGATTAGTGCGCCCAGACTGATTCGCGCGCCGCGCGCGCGGCTATTTCTTTTCGTGGGCTTTGCGGTGCGGGTGCGATTTTTCAGCCGCGGATTTTGAGCGTTCGCTCACCTGCGCCGCCATCGCGGCAAATCGTTCCTGCCCCACCGCGATGAACAGTCCGTCGGCCTCCGCCGTCAGCACACCGTCGGCGGACAACGTGCCGTGGGTGAAAATCTTGCGCCCCTCGACGCGATCGACGAACGCCTCGAACACCAGCTCCGTCAGCAGCGGCGTCGGTCGCCGATAGCGAATCGAGAGCGTGCCCGTCATGCCGGGATTGCCGGTCAACGACTGCGCCATCCCAAGCACTTCATCGAAAGACGCCGCCAGGTAGCCGCCGTGAACGTACCCGGGCGGTCCCTCGTAGGCCACCCCGAACGTCGCACGGCCTTCGACCTTGTTGCCGACTATGGCGAGGCGGATTGGCGGCGCGAGCGGATTGGCGATTCCGATGAGCGGGCTGTGATCGAAGAACGCATGCGGGTCGCCGGCGTTGGCGCTTTCCGCGAAGCCCTCGTAAGCGCGCGACACCGGATACTTCGCCAGGCGCCGCGCGTAGCGCTCGAGCGCGTCGGCCGCCGCCGCCAGGTCTTCCTCGGGGGCCGCGACCTGCACCAAATGGTCGATCACGCGGCGCATCGCGTTGGCTAGTCGATGAGCCTGGGCGCGACGGCCGGTCGCGGGCGCCTGGCTGACCGCCCATGCGGACTCAAAATCCATGTTTTGTTCGCTCATATTTTCCGCGTCTCACCTGCCGCCCATGCCGACTGGCGCGATTGAATGCCCATCGATGCTATCCGCGGCCTGACGCGCAATCCAGCGGCGCTGCCGGCAAACGGAGCGGCACTCGATTTGCAATGTAGTATGATTGGGAACCTGCATGATGACCCGCTGCATCATTATATCGGGCATTTTCGCGGCAGTGCTGGCGGCGACGCTTGTCGTGCGCGACGCCGGCGCGCAGTCGACGCTCGAGGTTCCGGGACCGGCGCAGCAGAGCGGCCCCAATTTCAGGCCTCCTGCTGCGCAGCCGCCGCCTTCGCAGCCCTCTGAGGATTTGCCGCAGCAGTACAATCCGCCACCCCCGTACGGCGGCGAGCCGATTCAGCTGCCGCCAATCCAGCTGTTCATCACTCCGCCGCCGGCAGCGCCGCCGCCGATTGCCGCGCAGCCGTCGCAGCCGCCGCCCCTTGCGGTCGCGCCGATGACGTCGCAGTCCAATCCGGTGCTGCCCGCGGTGTTTCGCGGATGCTGGCAGGGGCAGGTGAATCAACTCGAATGGATTCGGCGTGAGCCCGGCGCGCGCAAGATCGGGTTCTGGACGCCGAAGACCTACCGCCTGTGCTACAAGCGCGTCGGCGATCATCCATTCACGCTCACCTTCACCGAAACCGGCGTCGAGCCGAACGAGAAGATCTTCAACCCCCACGGCAACGTGGTGCCAATCTCGAGCAACGGGCGCGACTTCGCGAATCTGCGCGCGCAACTCCATTTCGACGAGTACGGCGCCGGCCGTAATCTCGACGCGTCGTCATTCGCGGTCGACGAGACGACCAACCTCGACTGCCGCATCGACGGCGAGCGCATGCGGGTCAGCGCCAGCGTGTACGGCACTCGCGACGGAGAGCCATGGTTTCGCGCGCGTTGGCGGACCGAGTTCACGCATTTCGCCGAGTAGCAATGTTCGTTCGCGCTTGCGCTCCGATCCCGCGCCGCTTAAGTATCTCGACTACCCCGCGCATCTCGCGGAACACTTGCATCACCTTAGGAGAACGCCGGATGGCCATCGCGATCGATCCACAGATGAAAACCCTGCTCGAGGTCTTCAACGCCGCCGGGCCGATGTTCCTGCGTGCGGAGACGCCCGAGCAGGCGCGCGCCAAGATGCGCGCGTTGCTGGAGGCGAATCCAGTTCCGGCTGAAGAGATCTATCGCGTCGAGGACCGCCACATCCCCGGACCCGCGCGTGACATCGCCGTCCGCATCTATACGTCCCAGGGGCGCCCCCCGATGGGCGTGCTGGTCTATTTTCACGGCGGCGGATGGGTGCTCGGCGACCTGGACAGTCACGACCGCGTCTGCCGTGCGATGGCCAACGGCGCCGGATGCGTCGTCGTGTCGGTGGACTATCGGCTGGCGCCGGAGCACGTTTTTCCGGCGGCGCCGGAGGATTGCTATGCCGCGACCAAGTGGGTCGTGGAGAACGCTGCATCGATTGGCGGCGATCCGTCACGCGTGGCGGTTGGCGGTGACAGCGCCGGCGGCAACCTGGCAACGGTGGTCGCGTTGATGGCGCGCGATCGCGGCGGCCCGGCGCTCTGCTACCAGGTGCTCTTCTACCCCGTTACCGATTGCGCGCTCGACACGCCCTCGCAAAAGGAATTTGCGTCAGACGGCTACGTGCTCTCGCGCGCCGACATGGAGTGGTTCTGGAATAACTACCTCGACGCGGGCGCCGACAAGAACAATCCGTATGCATGTCCTTTGCGGGCAAAAAGCCTTGCCGGTCTGCCGCCCGCCATGATTCTCACTGCCAGCCACGACCCGCTGCGCGACGAGGGCGAGCGCTATGCCGAACGGCTGATCACCGCGGGGGTCAAAGTGATCTGCACGCGCTACGAAGGTGTGACCCACGGCTTCATCAGCTTCGCCGACGCGGTCGACAAGGGCAAAGCCGGCCAGAGCCAGGCGACTGACGCGCTGCGCGGCGCCTTCGCGATGTGACCCTTTCTCGTCAGCCACGCGATCAAGATCCTCATGTGACTTGGCGGTGCACGGTCCGCTATATTCTGGCGCCATGTCGAAGCGGAACAGGACTCGCGGTCCAAGCGGCGACAGTCCGGTACTTGGCGAGGCGACCGGCGCGTTCGACGACCTCTACCACTATTTGCTGACCGCTTCATGGCCGCTGCTGATC
>DASQHV010000157.1:0-9508 GCA_035631915.1 Candidatus Acidiferrales bacterium
AGAGCCAATCAGGGCGTCGGCGAGGAGTATCGTTGAGGCGCCGGCGGCGACCGCCTGAAACAGCAGGTGCCAGAGAAATATCGGGCTCTGCCACAAGTCGCGGCCCCTGGCCTGCGCAAACAGAAAGGCGGAATAGCAGGCGGATGCAATAGCCAGTGTGGCGCATGGGTATACTATGTAGTAGTCGAGTCGGGCGAAGACCAAGTAATCGAGCAGCCACAGAAATGAGAAGCCGCTATAGGCAATCAGGACGTAGGCGCCGAGCACCACCCAGGAATTGAGATTCGGTTTGGTCAGCAAGTAATAGAAGCGATCGGGACGCTTCAAGTCGAAAATCAGTAGCGCCGCGGTCGCAGCAGTGAAGAGCATCGCAAGGAGCGGACTGCCGACGCCGAGCATCGCGTCGGGCGTGTGGCGGAGTGCGAGCAGAGTCGCCGCGACGATCAGCACGCCGGCGCCGATACTCTTGGTCCACAGGTAGGCCGCGATTTTCCATCCCCACGGCGCAGGATGTGCGACGTCATAGACGACGCGCGGTGCGCCCGGTGCGGAATCGGCGGGGTGGGCGTCGGGAAATTTGTACGGGTCTTCGCCGGCTTGCTTGTCGGCCCAGAGATGCGTGTCGCGATGCGCGGGCGCGGTAGGTTCGAGGAGGTCGGCGTCGATGCCGACATAGAAAAGTTTCGGCTCGGTACCTTTGTGCGGTTTGCGGGCGCTGACGTTGTGCGAGGCGACGATGCGGCTGATGCGGCTGCGCGCGTCGTCCAGGTCGCCGGAAATTATCGCCTGCGTGGGGCACACGATGACGCACGCGGGCTCGAGGTTGAGCTCGACGCGATGCGCGCAGTAGTTGCATTTCGCGGCGGTGTGGCTGGCGGGATCGATGTAGAGCGCGTCGTAGGGGCAGGCCTGCTGGCAAGATTTGCAGCCGATGCATCGGTCGCTGTCGAAGTCGACGATGCCGTCGGGACGGCGATAGAGCGAGACGGTCGGGCAGATTTCGATGCAGGGTGCGTTGTCGCAATGGTTGCATCGCATGACGCCGAAGTGGCGCGAGGTGGCCGGGAACTCGCCCTTCTCGATGTACTTGACCCAGGTGCGGAAGCTGCCGAGCGGGACCGAGTGCTCTTCCTTGCAGGCGACGGTGCAGGCGTGGCATCCGATGCAGCGATCCTGGTCGATGACGAAGCCGTAGCGCATGAGGGCGCGAGCCGAGGCTAGAGGAGTGGCGGCGCGCTACAGCATTAGCGCCGGAGGATCGAGTTGGCAAACCGAGGCGAGGGAGGCGGCGTCGAAGAGATCCGGCGGGGTTGCGAGGCGTGCGCGTGGGCGCGATAATCGCAAACTCCGGTGGACGCATAGCTCAGCCCGGTTAGAGCGCTTGCCTCACATGCAAGAGGTCCCTGGTTCGAGTCCAGGTGCGTCCACCAAATCCCTTTGCGCTGCCGCTGGTTACGTAGCGAGGTTGAATGCCTGAGGCGGAAAAATGCGCGTGCAGGGTCGCGCAGCGGGATTCTGCGCGGCGCGGACTCCGATCCGATCAGAATGAAGAATCAGTCCTGCGGCTCAGGATCGAGGAGGTCGTCGAGGAGCCGTTCGTCCATCGGAAGCGGCGGTTTGTCGCGCGACGACGATCCTACTATGTTCAGTCGAACGAAAGACGAATACGCGCGCCGTCACGCGAATTCGAACTCGCGTTGGCGAAGACAGGGTCAAAACGTAAATGGGGTACTCATCAGGTCGATTCCTCACCCTTCAATCGCGTTTTTTCCGAACGCTCGACCAAATCGCGGATAGGCTGGGCATCTTCAGTCAATCATTACGGACGGATGATTTAATCGCACGCGCTCAAACAATCACTGGACTATCTGATTTCGGCGAGTGGCACTTTCGCGAGCCGCTCGCGGTGCTGCTCAAGGCGTACGACGAAGAGGCGCGGCTCAGCGCGTTCGGGCGGGTGGCGGTTCGATGGGACATGATCCGCTTCCTGTCGAATCTGCTGCGGCTGCGCGACGAGGAAAAGCGCGCGCCGGGAATTCTGGACGAGCGAATCGAGCGGCCGGTCTTTATCCTCGGACTGCCGCGCAGCGGAACGACCTTCCTGCACAATCTGCTCGCGCAGGATCCCGGGAACCGTGTGCCGCTGGCGTGGCAGACAATTTACCCGTATCCGATGCGTGCGGGTGTCGCGGGCCGCGGCGACCGGCGGCAGAAAATCGTCGCGAGGCAGTTTGCGAGCTTTGTCCGGCTGGCGCCGGAGCTACCGAGTCTTCATCCGCTGGACGCGAACGCGGCGCAGGAGTGTATCGAGATCACCGGCCAGGTCATGCGGAGCCTGCGCTTCGATACGACACACTACGTTCCTTCGTATCAGCGCTGGCTGGAGGACGCGGGTCATAGTGAGGCATACCGGTTTCACAAGCGCTTCATCCAGCACCTGCAGCATCAGTCGGGCGACGGCGGCGGGTGGATTCTGAAGTCGCCGGATCATATCTACGCGCTCGACGCGTTGCTGGAGACGTACTCCGACGCGCGCTTCGTTTTTGTGCATCGCGATCCGCTGAAGGTGCTGGCGTCGGTGGCGAGACTCACCGAGGTTTTGCGCGAGCCGTTCACGCGCGAGATCGATCGTCTTCAAATCGGACGCCAGGTGACCGATCGATGGGCCGAAGGATCGCAGCGGCTGATCGAGGCGAGCGAGCGCTTGCGCTCTGCGCCCGAGCGAATCTTCCACGTGCGCTACAAGGAGCTGGTCGGCGATCCGCTTGGGACAGTGAACGCGCTCTATCGGCATTTCGGGCGCACGCCCGACGAGCGCGCGGAATTGCTTTTCAAGCGGGCGATTGCCGCACGTCCCAACGGCGGCTACGGCAAAAACCACTATCGCTTCGAGGACTACGGGATCGATCCGGCCGCCGAACGCCGGCGCCACAGCGCTTACATCGCGCATTTCCGAATCGAGCCCGAGCGCGACGCCGCCACGACGGAATCGCAATCAAAACTGCGGATGGCGGGGTGACGACTACGATCGAGGCCGCGGTGATCGAGGGGGTGTCGCGCCCGCACCAGCTGATTTTTGGGCGACGCCTGCTGGAACGGATGCTGCTGGTGTGCGAACGCGCGGGGGTCCGGCAATTCTTCATCGTCGCATCGGCGGCGGAGCGCGCGGCGCTAAGCGAATCGGTGGGTGCGTTTCGCGGCTGCGTGAATGTTCATTTGGTCGGAGCGATCTCAGAAGTGCGCGGCGAACTAAGCGGCGACGTGCGATGCGTCGCGATTCGCGGCAACATGGTGATGGCCGCGTCGCATTTGCGGCGCATCGTGGCGAGCGCAGACGAGTATCCGGGCAAAGTGGTCGAGGTGGCGAGCGGCGACGCGGCGCAGGCGGGTAGCGTCGCCGTCGGCGCGCTCGAGGGTCTGATCGAGCGGGCGGGCGACGCTGTCCGCATCGATGCGATCGGCAAATTGCCCTATGCGCTTGGGGGCCGCTCTGGGAGCGGTCACGAGGTACGCGATGCTGAGATGTTGCTGGCGCGCGACTTGCGCCGTGAGAGCGCGGCCAAGGACGCGCCGTTGGCGCGCATCCTGGATCGGCGACTGTCGTGGCGAATTAGCTACCTGCTCTCGCATTCGGCGATCACGCCAAACCAGGTGACGATTGCGAGCGCGGCGCTCGGGATGCTGAGTGCGTGGCTGTTTGCGCAGCCGCGGTACTGGCCGCGAGTGCTGGCGTCGGCGCTGTTCCTGTTGTCAACGACGCTTGACGGCGTGGACGGGGAGCTCGCGCGGCTAAAGCTTCAGGAGTCGCGGCTGGGCGCGCGGCTGGACACGCTGACCGACAACGTCGTGCACGTCGCGTTGTTCGCCGGCATCATGACGGGATGCTATCGCGCGAGCAGTTCGAGCGCTTACCTGTGGCTGCTCGTCGTGCTGTTCGGCGGTTTTGCCGCGTGTGTGGCTGCCGGGAATCGGGCAAGAGGGCTGAGCGGCGATCGCGAGTGGTTCGAGATGTTGGAGCGGCTCACGGGCCGCGACTTCGCATACATTTTGGCCGGATTGGCAATCGCGAACAGGATTCAGTATTTCGCGTGGGGAGCCGCGTTCGGCACGTATATGTTCGCAGCAGTTTTGTGGCGGCATACGACGCGGCGGAGATCGATCGCGAGCGAGGCGCTGGAACGCGATGCAGGCGCGGCGGTGAATTCGAACGGCGCCGAAAATCGCGGGCTGGTCGGCGAGATTATCGGACTCTGGCGCGACGACGTAACCGAGTCGCATCGCTAGGCACGTCGTTAGCAGTCGCGGAACGCGCGGAAGTTCGCGCGTCTGGATTCTTCGCTTTGGCGGGCCCTGCTCGATAGTGAGAAAACGAACGCGCGGACGCTCTGGATGACCGAACCGGAGCGTGCTCCCTACTCGTCAACCCTTGGGCGTGTGTTTCTTGGGCTTCTTTGGATTGCTGCTGTCGAACGCGCCGGCCGCCGCTGCTCCGCCGACGCCGGCTCCTACAGCGGCAGCTCCCACACCGGCCGCAGTCGCACCCGCGCCAAGGCCACCGATGCCGCCGGCGCCGCTGGTGCCACCGGAGACGAGCGCGCCGCACGCGACCGTGGACTTTTTGCCCTTGTGCACGTCCTCATTCTGGTTCGGATCCTGCAGCGATGAAATGTTGACGGTGCCGTCCTGAACTGCGACGTCGGTGAACTGCGTGCAGTCCGGATACTTGTCGCGCGGAGTGCCCTCGCTGTAGGTCGTATCCCATTCGGTGCCGCGCACTGCTCCGACCGCGTTCGGTGTATGGATCTGGAAGGTCGTGGTGCTGCCCTTCATCGCGCCGGCGATGAGCGAATGGACCGAGCCGCCGAAGAGTCCGACCTTGCTCGGCGCGCCGACGCCGTTGACCAGCACGCTCTCGTCGATGGTGAGGGTGGCGCCGCCGCCCAACTGCAGCGAGCTGTTGTCGACCATTGTGATGGTCATCGAGGCGTCGGTTTCGGTTACGATCCGGTCGTGAAGCATTATCGGGAGATGGGGGACGACGGCGAGCGTGGAGGCGCCGCGCTGAACGTTCGCGATACCCTGGATTCTGGTGACGGTGCCCACCGTGTTCTGCGCGTAAGCCGCGGAAGAGAGAGCCGCAATTGCCAGGACGGCCAACGCCGTCGAGCGCGCGAGCCCGCGAAAGCTGAATCGGCTCCAATTCGGCATAGATCGACTACCCCCTGAAACCACGCATACCCCCGAAAAACTACGCTCGACCCCCCAAATTCGTTCCGTAGTATGACAGACCGCCGTGCAGGACGAAAATAGGCGCGTCGGCGCGAAAAATGCCACTTTCTTGCAGTAGCAAAAGGAATACAACGTGAAGGAATGGGTTCTTTCGGCAGCTGGCAGGCGGGAACATTTGGCGAAACCCGGGTTCTCGCGATCCGGCTGCTAGTCGATGGCGAGGCTGGCAAAGGAGACCGCCGACTCGCTCTGCGGTTCCATCGCGATGCCGTACTTGAGCAGGCGCGCGCTGCGGCCGCGCAGCAGCTCGAGCTGGGTGTACATCGGGGAGAGGCCGCAGATGCGGCGCGCGTCGCGGTCGCGGGCGATGTCGGCGAAGAAGGCGTCCGGGTCGCCGCGCTTGATGGTTTCGATCAAGCCTAAGTCTTCGCGCTGGACGCGCTCGGCGACCGCGGGATCGGCGGCGAACGAATCGCCGAATTTTTTGCCGACGTGCGCGAAGTCGACGCCGGAGAGAATCAGCACGCGGCGGCGCTCCGCTGCGAGCTCGGCGCGGATCGCGTCGAGGAATGAACTGACGCGCGGATCGCGGGCCGGGGTCAGATTGCCTGCGACCATCTCATGGAACGAGCTGACCAGGATCGGCACCACGTTGTAGCCGCGCGCGCCCAGCGCGTACGCGAGGAACAGCACCTGGAATTCGATCGAGTGCTCGCCGCGATGCAGCATCTCGTCGGCGAACAAGTCGCCGCCGTAGCGGGCGGCGAGGCGGTCGATGAAACCGCGGTCGGTCTCGACGCTGCCGAGCGGCGTTGCGTAGTTCTTGCGCGTGGCGGTGAACAGCTCTGGGCCGGCGCCGTAGTGCGAGGTGCCGAGAATCACGACCAGCTCGGGCGGCTCGTGCGCCATCAGCTCGTAGTAGGCGTGGGCGTAGGCGGCGGCGCCGCGGCGCGGATCGATGTGCGGAGCGATCAGGCCGGCCAGCGGCGCAGAGCTCTTTGCGGTGGGCGCGCGGCCCGGACCGTCGGGCGGATCGAAGAAGGCCGCCAGCTCCAGGCGCAGGCGCGCGGGATCCTTTTCATAGCACAGGCCCGCCAGCGCGGCGGCGCGCTCGGGTGCGGCGAGAAATTCCTCGCGCACCGTGCGCTCGCGTTCGCGAAACGCCGGCGAGTCGAGAAAGAAAGCGCGGTCGAGCGCGTCGACGAGCTCGTCGAGCTTCTCGAGCGGGAGCATCTCGCCGAAGCGCTTGGCAAATGCGGCCTGGATCTCGCGCATCGACATCCGGCCGTCGAACAGCGTGACGATGAAATACGCGCCCATCCCGAGCATCAGCGGCTCGGGCGCAAGCCCGCCGGGATCGCGCAGGCAGATGAGCGTTTGGTCCTGGTGCTCGACGGGAAACGCCTCAACGGCGCGGATTTTCGGGTGGTCCATGGGCGATCGAGTTCCGCGCGGTCGAAAAGCGGGCGGCGCGTTTACAGATGCTAGGGGCTTTGGCAGACTGCGGCAAGCCGACGCGAAATTTTCGCGCACGAATCAGCATCGGCACGTCGCAATCTCGAAGTCGCAATCCCAAGTTTCAAACCAATGTCAGATGAACATCGCCGGCGCGCCGCACTGACCGGAGCTAAAGCGAGAAATAAGGCGGCGCGGCCGCGCGCGCGGTACCGAATCGCGCGAACGAGCGAGCTGGCGCCGGGCGAGTCGCTGAAGTTCATGATGCCGATTCGCGGCGCCGATGAAGAATGCTTCGTGATCAACTTCGGCGGCGAGTATCACGCCTACGTCAATCGATGCCGGCATGTGCCGATGGCGATGGACTGGGTGGACAATCAGTTCTTTGCCGAAGAGGGGCGCTACCTGATGTGCCAGACGCATAACGCGTATTACGAACCGTCGAGCGGCGAATGTATCGCGGGGCCGCCGACGGCGTGCGGAAAATTTCTGTATCGAGTGCCGACGGAGATCGAGGACGGAGTGATATATGCGCGCGCGTCGGTCGAGGAATTCGAGGATTAGAGAGATCGCGGGGCTCGCGCCCCGCACCCCCGGCAGGGGCCAGCCCCTGCACCCGGGGCAGGAACGAGCGGAAAGAGAGATGCGGCCGCAACGGCCTGTTAGAACTTGGGGGGCGAAGACGCGAAGCGGGCGCTTCCGAGCGCAACGGCGCAGCCGTACCCGAGGCGGAGCAAAGCGTAGTCGAGGGAAACCAAAAAAGATGCGGCCGCCAACGGTCTGTTAGAAGTCAGGGCGCGAAGACGCGAAGAAGGCGTGACACCCAGGCGGAGCATCGCACGTTCGTAGAACTTTTCCCGATCGTCATCCTGAGCGAGCGCTGCGCGAGTCGAAGGACCTACGCGCAGCGACGCACTACGCGTTTCATTCTGAGCGGAGTCTGCGGAGTCGAAGAATCCCGGCGCGCGATCTTACGCGCGGTCTGGGGGAATGAACGGCAAACAGCCGCTTATTCGTACTCGTCGCCGAAGTGGGCGCGGACGATGCGCGCCTTCAGGTACTCGAGCGTGCCGAGGTCCTCGACGATGTCGCCGCCGGTGTCGTAGAAGAACAGCTCGCCGTTCTTCGTGCGGCCGACCGCGATGATCCATTCGAGGTCGTCCCGATCCTCGAGCAAATAGTTGATAGTCTGCGCGACCCCGCGGCCGGGGATAATCGTAATCTTCGGCCGTGGGAGCTTTTCCTTTTCCTGCTTGGGCATCGCTTTGATCAACCCTCTGGCGGGACGGTCCGGGAATCGACCACTCTGTTTACATTAAGAACGCACCGCGATCTAAGTCAATAGCGCGTGCGCTGCGATCTCAACATGATGCGTGTTGGGAAAAAAATCGAAGGCGCGGACGCGGTTGAGTTTGTATCCGGCGCGTGACAGCGACGCAAGATCGCGCGCGAGCGTCGTGACGTCGCATGAGACATAGATGATGGCGGGGGCGCGCAGCCGGGCAATCGAGGGCATCAGATCGAGCGCGCCGGTGCGCGGCGGATCGAGGATGACGAGGTCGGGGCGGTAGCGCGCGCGATGGAGGAAGTCGGCGGTGGCCGACGCCTTCATCGCGATGAATTGCGCGTCGCGAAAGTTGAGGCGCGCGGCGTTGCGCGTGGCGGCAGCAATCGCGCCGGCGTCGTCGTCGACGCCGGTAACGCGCGCGCCGCGGCGCAATGCGGGCAGGCTGAAATTGCCGGCGCCGCAGTAGAGGTCGAGGACGGCGGACGAATCGTGGATCGCCGCGAGATCCATCACCGCGGCGACCAGCTTCATGTTCTGCGCGTGATTCACCTGGCTGAAGAGATCGGCGTCAACCTCGAGCGTCAGTCCGGGTTCGAGCTCGATGGCGATGGCGGCGTCGCCGAGCGTCGCGCGATGCGCTCCGGAGCGCAGGACTATACCCGCAAGCTTCGCGCCGGCAAGCGCGGTGCTGGAATCGAGCACGTGGCGCGCGCGGCGGAGATCCTCGGGCGTCGGCGCGGACTTCATATGCGCGACCTGCACGACTCTAGTGGCGTAGCGTACGACTTCGATTTCGAGCGCGCGTTTGCCCAGCGAGCGCGCGAGATGCAGCGGCATCTCAAGTCCCGCTTCGGCTACGAGGCATGAATCGATCTCGACGATCGCGTTGGTGCCGGCCGCGTGAAATCCGAGCGCGCCCTTGGCGCCGACCTTCAACCTGATGCGCGATCGGTAGCCGAACTCGGCGGGTGCGGACTCGACAAGTCCGACTGGATCGATTTCGGTGCCGAGCGCGCGGTTGAGTTCGCGCGCGACGACCTCGCCCTTGAAGCGGACTTGCGCGGCGTAGTCGATGTGCTGCCAGTCGCATCCGCCGCATCGCGGCAGGTACGGGCATGGCGCGTCGCGGCGGTCGGCGCCGGCGCGCAGCACGCGGAGAATTTTTGCGACGACGTAGTCGCGGCGATCGGCGGCGATGGTGACGTCGAGGCGATCGCCGACGACGGCGTTCGGGACCATCACGGTTTTCCCGTCGAGATGCCCCAGGCCGAAGGGCCCGAATGTCATTGCGGTTATTTCGATTTCCGGCATCGAAGGAGAAGAGCTTAACAGACAGAACGTGCTGTCGCGCATGCGGGCCACTACCGCGGCTTGTCGGGCGGGACTTATAATCGTGAGTTGAGCGGCGGCGCCGCTTTGCGTGCCAATGACGCGGGCTTCGGTCGAGGCCGCGGCGTTTTGTGGGTGAGGAATTGGGAACCGACAACGAGCTCAGCCAGGCGATCGAGAAAAGTCTGCCCGCCGAAGAAGCGCGCC
>DASQHV010000158.1:0-2196 GCA_035631915.1 Candidatus Acidiferrales bacterium
GTCCAGAACAGCGAGCGCGAATCGGCGAACAGCTCGAATGCGCGCGTCGATGCGGCGTCGGGCGTGGTCGCGAAGCGGCGCGCAAGTTTTTCGGGCGCGAGCACGCGCCACATGTAGTTGTTGTCGATATGATGAGCGACGGGGCATCCCGCGTCGCCGAGGCGGCGCTCGAGGTCGGGATCGTGCGCGGTGTGCGTGACGAGCGTGGGCGAGCCTGCTTCGCCTGATTTCGCGCGCAGCAGTTTGGCGCGGCGATGGTCACCGGCGCGACGGAATGCCGTCGTCACGCCCGACGCTTCCGCGGCCAGGTACTTGAACGTCGCGAGCATCGCGTCCGTCGCCCCGTGCAGATAGCCGAATTCCATCACCATCGTGACGCCGTGGAAGCGTGTGACGCGGGCGTACGCGGAAATCGTCGGACCGTCGCGGGTGACGACGAAATATTCCTCGCTGCCTTCGCCGGGATGGAGCGGCTGGTTGCCGGCGAATTTCAGATTCGAGCGCCACGCGGCGGAATCGCGGACCGCAGTGACGTTGAAGCGGCCGCTGTAGGCGCGATGAATCGCGGTTATCGCGTCGAGGTCGCGCGCCGGATCGAAGACGTCGATCACGTAGCGGTCGGGCGTTTTGAGCGTCGCGGCGTTGGCCAGGATGGAGAGCTTGCGCTCGACTTCGCGCCATCCGAACTGGTTGTAGAAGGTCAGGCGCTCGGCGAACAGCAACGAGACCTCGAAGCCCTCGCGCGTCATCGTTTCGACCGCCAGGCGCATCAGCGCCGACGCGACGCCCTTGTGCCGATACTGTTCGAGCGTGAAAACGCTTCCGATTCCGCCCATCGGCACGGCGTGCCCGTCGAGATCTATCGCGCGGTCGAAAATCTGGACGGTCGAGACCAGCCGCCCGCCGTCACGCGCGACCAGGCACAGCGAGTCGCGGAACGTGGAGTCATTGAGGTTGTAGCGGGCGAAAAATTCGCGGTCGTCGTACCACAGCGCGAGCAGATCGAGCACTTCGTCGCGCTCGCTTCGATGCGCCGCCCGCACCTCCATCGTTCAGCGCAAATCCAGGTGCAGACTCGTCGGACTGCCGTTGCGGCTGACCACGAGATCGATGGCGGGCAGACTGTGCACCGCCTGCATCAGACCCATCGCCTGCATCGGATTGGTCACCGGCTGCCCGTTGATCTCGGTCAGGAGGTCGCCATTCTGCAGCCCGAGCTGGGCGAAGACCGAACCGGGAGCGACGTTGGAGATCGAAAAGCCGTCGGTCTTGCCGTTGACGAAATGCGGCAGTGCGCGCATCTGCTGAAACAACTGCGCTGGATTCTGCATGGTCTTGGCGACTTCGTCGCGGCTCGCTTCGAACTTGCCGGGGCCCAGTTTCTTGATCTCGATTTTGGCCGAATCGTCGCTGTCGTCCTCGGTCCGCGGAGTTCGATGAGGCACGCGGAGGCCCGGACCGCCGCGACCGGTTGGTATGCCACGCGGCAGCGCCATCTTCATTCCCAGGCGCGACGGTTCAGCCTGCGTAATGTCCGAGGTCGGAATGTCCAACGCGCCGCGGCGGCCGCCGCGCTCGATGATCGCGCGATTGACCTCGACGCTGACTAGCCGGCCGGCATCCGGGATCTCTTCGCCGACCTGATAGAGGGACTCGTTGCCGCCTTGATCCTCGATTATCGCATATGGCTTCGACTTGCTAAGCAGCGAGGTGCCGAGCAGCTTGAGGTGCAAATCCTCGACGACCACCGGCGCCGGCGCGTTTTCCTGCGGAACGAGATTGAAGATGTCGCGCTTGACGATCGGCTCGTAGGATGCGCGCTGCTTGAGGCCCGCGCTGCGGCGCGGTCCTGACGATCCCACCGCGACTGCTTCGGACTCCGGCGTCATCGTGCGCTTGACGATGTCGTTGACGGTCAGAGCCAGGACGTAGGCGATCGCAGCGACCAGCGCGAAGTTCAGGATCGTTACGTGACGCTGTGTGAACCGGATTTCCATTCCTGGAGTTTTACAGAATCGACTCGGTCGAGTAGGCGCATCCTTTAATCAGACGACCCACGTCGTAATTCCATTCGCCCTTCCAGCGGCTGACGACCAGGCTGGCCTGGCTGTGGCCGCCGCGCACCAGGTCCATCAGGCGCAACAGGTAGATGCTCTCATCCTGGCCGTTGGCGTTCAACGCCCGCTGCCGCTCGAG
>DASQHV010000159.1:0-1844 GCA_035631915.1 Candidatus Acidiferrales bacterium
CGGCGCACGGTCGAGATGCGCCGCGTCGCCAGTCGCAAAGAATTGATCGATTCGATGACCGTCGCAGACGCCCAACTCCTCGCCGATGCGATTCCATCCGCGCGCGAGCAGATAGCGGAGCATCAGTAGCCGATACTGGTACTTCTCGTGAATGAAATGATCGGGCTCGCCGATGTAGACGACGCGCTTGCCTGCGATCGAGCGGTCGAGCGCCGCAAGCCGCGTGAAGTTGGCCTCCGAGTCAAGCGGCAACGTGAGAGGAATCGCATGTTCGCGCGCCCACTCGCCAAACTCGGCTGCGGCGCGGTTCTTCGAAAATAGCGCCATCGAAATATTCTCGGCCTTCGAAAAGACTCTGGCGATTTCGCGCGTGCGGGACAACAATCGCCGGACGTCCATCCCACGCGCTGGAGAAACCGACGATGAACCTCGCTCACACTTATTCGATAGTCGCGCGCGACGCCGCCACCGGACAACTCGGAGTCGCCGTGCAATCGCACTTCTTCTCGGTCGGCTCGATCGTCACCTGGGCGGAGGCCGGCGTTGGCGCGGTCGCGTCGCAGGCGTTCAGCGATCCGGCGTATGGCAAGCTTGGGCTGGACCTGATGCGTGCCGGCAGGAGTGCGCCCGACGCGCTCGCGGGTATCGCCGCGTCCGATCCCGCGCGCGAGGTTCGCCAGGTCGCGATGGTCGATGCGCAGGGACGCGTGGCCGCTCACACCGGACAGGTGACGATTCCCGAAGCCGGACACATAGTTGGCGACGGATTTTCGGTGCAGGCGAACATGATGCTGAGGAACAGCGTGTGGCCGGCGATGGCCGACGCGTTCCGCGGCGCGCGCGGCGAGCTGGTCGATCGAATGCTCGCGGCGCTCGACGCGGCCGAAGCTGAGGGCGGCGACATCCGCGGTCGTCAATCGGCGGCGATGCTGGTCGTCAGCGGAACCAACACCGGCCGTCCGTGGGAGGATACGATCTTCAACTTGCGCGTCGACGACGCTGCTGAGCCGCTGCTCGAGCTTCGCCGCCTGGTCACGCTGCGCCGCGCGTACATCCATCATCGACTTGCCGACGCCGCCATCGACCGCGGCGATCACGACACGGTTGAACGCGAGTTCGCGCTCGCCGAAAAGCACATCGGCGACAATCCCGAGATGCGCTACTGGCACGCGGTAGCGCTGCTCAGAATGGGCCGGACCGACGCCGGGCTCGCGCTACTCGCCGAAGTTGCGGCGCGCGATCCGAACTGGGCGGAGCTGACGCTCAGGCTGCCCTTCCTGACGCGCACCGACGCGCTCACCGAGCGTATCCGAATGCTGCTCAAGTAACTGTCGCATCCGCGACATTGGCGTTTTGCCCCGCTCTGCCGCGAGGGCTAATGTCAGTTTCGGAGAGTGCTTCCGATGCCTGAACCGATCGCCGCGCGTGGCAACGCCGACGCTGCGCCGCGCGCCGAGTACGAGCTCCAGCTCTACTACTGGATGAAGCTGATTCGTGCTTTCGAGGAACGCGTCTCGCGGCTTCATCGCCAGAACAAAATCCTGGGCGGCGTCTATTCCGGCGCCGGGCAGGAGGCGATCGTCACCGGGACTTGCGCGCCGCTGGTCGACGGCGATTTCGTCGCGCCGCTTCATCGCGACATGGGCGTCTTCCTGATGCGCGGAGTCGATCCCGGCCGGCTGATGGCGCAGCTGATGGGCAAGGAGACCGGGCTTTCGCGCGGCAAGGATTCCTTTCTGCATGGCGGCGACATGGAGCATTACATCTTCGGCTCGACGTCGATGCTCGGCTCGTCGCTGCCGGTGGCGGTTGGCGCCGCGCTCAAGTTCAAGATGAAGCACGAT
>DASQHV010000160.1:0-1932 GCA_035631915.1 Candidatus Acidiferrales bacterium
GCGGGACGGCGTCCCCAGATGAACAGCCGCTTGAAATCGAACGTCATCGGCCCGCTGGTTCCGTAGGCGCGATGCAGGCGCTCCGTCAGCGTCGCAAGAAACTCCTCATGCCGACTGGCGGGAATCGCGTCGAGGTACGGACGCAGCCCGGTCGAGCGATACCAGCTCACGACGTCGCCCGGAGATTCCATCGGATGGTGGAACGTATGGTAGTAGCAATCGACCTGCCGGTAGCCGAGCGCCGCCAGCATCGACGCGTAGAACTCGGGCGGCTCCTCGCGAAAGGGACGCTGCAAGCCGCCCAGCATCGCGCTCCACGGCGCTTCGCGCGCGAGCCGGATGATCTCCTGCTTGGCAGTTTCGGTTTCGTTGGCCGGAATCTGCACGACGATTTGCCCGCCCGGCGAGAGAGCGTCGAAGCAAGCCGCGAACAGTGCCCGCTGATCGCGAATCCAGTGAAACGTCGCGTTGGAAAATATCAGCGAGTACTCGGCGGCGGCGCGGAACTCGGGCACGTCGAGCAGTTCGAACGTCACGCGCGCGCGAATCGATTCGGGCTCGCGCTCGAGCACTTTGCGCGCCGCGTCGATCATCGCGGGCGAGCCGTCGACGCCGAGCGCGCGACCATTCGCGGCGCGCCTCGCAAGCTCGATGGTGTTTTCGCCCGAGCCGCAGCCAAGATCGGCCATCCGCGCGTCGGCGGCGATCTCCAGCCGCGACAGAATGTGCTCGACCGGCTCCGCACGATAGCGCCGAAAGCGGTTGTAGAGCGCAGGATCCCAGTCAGCCATCGAGTCGTTCCTTACGATGGCACAATAAGTGCCGCGCGCGACGCTAACAAGTCGGCACCCTTAGCGCGCGTCGCTTGCGGCGCAGCGCGCGATCAGCCAAATCATAGCGGATGCCCTCCGATGCCGATTCTGGAATAACCGAGGCTGGGGCCAAGCGCCGGCCGCGGCGAATCTTCGGCGTCGGCGCGATGATCCTGGGCGTGCCGATCCTGCTTTGGATTGCGGCTTCGTATTACATCGCGCGCTCACTGAAATATCCCGATTTTCTCTATCGCGGGAACGGCCAGGATGTGTTCGGCGGTCACGTACCGCCGCTCCAACGCGGCACGCTGACGGAGATTCGCAACGCGACCGGACTCGAGCCGCAGCGCTACGACGCCGGCCTGGTCGACGACGAAGGCCTGAACGCGCGTCCGGTAAGCGTGGTGGGATGGTACTTTCCGGGCACGCGGCATGAGGTCGTGGTACTGGTGCCGGCCGCCGGCGGAACCGAGGCCGCGCTAATCCCGTACGTCAAGTTCCTGCACGCCGCCGGCTACACCGTGGTCGCGATGTACAGCGCGAACAATCCTCGCTTCGGCATCAACTGGGGATTGCTCAAGCGCAGGTTCGCGCTGGCCGCGGCGCGCAGGTTGAAGAGCGACGGGTTCGACAAGATCGCGGTGCTGGGAATTTCGGAAGGCGGCGCCGGCGCGATCTACGCGCAGGCCGAGCAGCCGGTCTTCAGCGCGATCATCGTCGACAGCACCTACGCCAATCTGGCCACGATGCTGATGCGCAGTCCCGGGATGATGAAACTCCATCCCGCACTCACAGCGACCATCCTGTGGGAATCACGATGGGTGTTCGGCCGTTCGCCTTATGACATGTCGCCGCGCGAGGCGGCGGCGCATCTCGGCGGATGCCCGTTGCTGGTGATCCAGAATCGCGGCGACCCGGTGACGCCACGCGTCGACGGCGACGCAATTCATCAGGCGGCGGGCGTGTCGTCGGAGCTGTGGATTGCGCCGTCGGACGGCCACGGCGACGCGGTCTACGAAGCGCCGGTGGAGTATGCGTCCCACGTGGTCGGATTTCTGAACGCTGTCTTCGGTCCTGCGAAGCCGGCTCCCGCGGCGAAGAAAACCGACGGCGCCCGCCG
>DASQHV010000161.1:0-2315 GCA_035631915.1 Candidatus Acidiferrales bacterium
CGGAACCTACTCATCGATCTATATCGCGGGCCCCGTGGTGCTGTTCTGGGAGGGCAAGTCCCGCCCCGGCGCAGTGGCCTCGCGCGCCGCCTAAGTAGCGCGCTGGCAGTGCGCGGTTGAATTGTTCTGCGCGCCCCGCTCGCAAGTTCCGCCCCGATGTCAGCGACCATAAAAACTGCGCGCGGTGTTTACGCGATCAAGATCGCGGTGCCAATCGACCGCGCCGATGACTTCAGTGTCGTTACGCTCGGACTTGAGCGCGCAGACGGAATCGAAAAGATCGCGCTTAAGGTTCGCGTCGCGAATTCACTGATGAAGTCGGCGCAGATCGACACCCCGGAAAAAATCGTCGAGCGCCTGGCGCCGTGGCTCGAGCGCGAATTCGAGCAGACTCGTGAGGCGGCGCTCAAAGGGATTCGCGTCGAGCGCCGGCTGTTCGAGATTTCCTTCGACGCCTCGCACCCCGGTCCGTTCTTCAACCCGGCAGGTCGCGCGTAAGGACACGAACGTGAAACGCTTCACAGAGGAGGCGCACTTCCTGGTGCTTTCACCCCTAAGTTCTAACAGGCCGTTGCGGCCGCATCTTCCTCCTGCCTCGGGTGCAGGGGCTGGCCCCTGCCGGCGGTGCGGGGCCCGAGCCTCGCGTCCGATCCGCGCGCTCTGACCTATCGGTTAAGGCCGATATTGTCCTTGACAAACGGGCGCAATCGCCTTACTAGACTAAATAGGTCGGGTATTCTACGAGCAACCAAAAAGGTGGAAGAGAACACGCATCCGCGTTTGACTGTTTGGCCGGACGAGCTATACTATACCTGCGTGGTCCACAATTATTAACGGTTCGTTTTGCCGAGCGATTCGGGCGCGAAAAGGCGATGCTTAAGACCCCTGTCTACATGGACAATCATGCGACGACACGCGTGGATTCGCGCGTGCTCGACGCGATGCTGCCGTATTTCACCGAGAAGTTCGGCAATGCCGCCAGCCGCAATCACAGCTTCGGCTGGGAGGCTGAGGAGGCGGTCGGCAAGGCGCGCGAACAAATCGCCGCGCTGATCGGCGCCAAGTCGAAGGAGATTATCTTCACCAGCGGCGCCACCGAGTCCGACAACCTGGCAATCAAGGGCGTGGTCGAGTTCAACAAGGAAAAGGGCAACCACGTCATCACCTGCACCACCGAGCACAAGGCCGTGCTCGACAGTTGCCGCGCGCTCGAGCGTGCCGGCAAGGCGACGGTCACCTATCTCCCCGTGGACAAGTACGGGATGGTCAGTCCGGACGCGGTGCGCAATGCGATCACCGACAAGACGGTGCTGATCACGATCATGTGGGCCAACAACGAGATCGGAACGATTCATCCGATTGCGGAGATCGGGAAAATCGCGAAGGAAAAGGGCGTCGTGTTTCATTGCGACGCGGTGCAGGCGATCGGCAAGGTTCCGGTCGACGTCGAGAAGGCGGGCGTCGACCTCGCGTCGATCACGGCGCACAAGATTTACGGCCCCAAGGGAATCGGCGCCTTGTGGGTTCGGTCCAAGGGTCCGCGCGTGCGGCTGACCCCCATGATGGACGGCGGCGGGCATGAGCGCGGGATGCGCTCGGGAACGCTCAACGTGCCGGGAATCGTCGGGCTGGGCGCGGCGTGCGAACTCGCGGGCAAGGAAATGTCCGAGGAAGCGACTCGGCTGATCCAGATGCGCAATCAGCTGCAGGCCGGGCTGTTCGAGCGCTTGGACGAAATCTACGTCAACGGGCATCCGACCGAACGCCTGCCCGGCAACCTGAACGTTAGCTTCGCGTACGTCGAAGGCGAGTCGCTGCTGATGGGCATCAACGATATCGCGGTGAGCTCGGGCTCCGCGTGCACGTCGGCGACGCTGGAGCCGTCGTACGTGATTCGCGCGCTGGGAATCGACGACGAACTCGCGCACAGCTCGATTCGTTTCGGGCTCGGTCGCTTCAACACCGAAGAGGAAGTCGACTACGTTACCGAGCGGGTCGCCAAGGAAGTGAAGCGGCTGCGCGAGATGTCGCCGCTGTACGAGATGGCCAAGGAAGGAATCGATCTCAAGTCGGTTAATTGGAAGTCGTAACGACGCCCGCGGGCGAAGCGAGAAAATAGTCATGGCGTATTCGGACAAGGTAATCGAGCACTACAACAACCCGCGCAACGTCGGCAGCTTTGCCAAGGACGAGGCCAACGTCGGCACCGGCGTGGTCGGCGCTCCGGAATGCGGCGACGTGATGAAGCTGCAGCTCAAGATTAGCGACGCCGGCGTGATCGAGGATGCGCGCTTCAAGACCTTCGGCTGCGGCAG
>DASQHV010000162.1:0-3549 GCA_035631915.1 Candidatus Acidiferrales bacterium
GTGCGATCGAAGGCGCGCGATCTCCGCTCCAGTCGAACTTCGAATCGACGACGACACACTTCGGCATCGCGGCCGCACTGTCGCGCGAGTCACGGCGCTGCGCGGCAGCGCCCGCGCTGGCGCCTATCCGATAACCAAGCATCGAGTCGTGCCACTTGGGTTCGCGATCGATTGCGCGGCAGTATGGGTCGAGCAGCAGCTTGGACGGATTGAAGCAGTGCCCCGCGCCCGGATCGTAAGCTCCCGCGACGCGATACCCGTAGCGCTGTCCCGGCTTGATGCCGCGCAGGTACGCGTGCCAGACATGCTCGGTGCGCTCGGTAAACGGAACCCGCGCGATTTCGTCGTTGCCGTCGCGACCGCCGAACAGGCAAAGCGTCACGCCGGTCGCGTGCTGCGAGTACAGCGCGAAGTTTACGCCCGCGCCGTCGAAGGTGGCTCCGAGAGGGCGCGGAACGCCAGGCATGATGTCGAATTTGGATCTTGGCATCGCTGCACGCGCGGCATGCAACTAATGGCAAGCATGATGACCAGTCGCAACCGACGCCGCCGCGACGCGACGTCGCGAGGTTCTGTGGCGAGGTGATCGACGATGCGTTCGGTGGATTTCTACTTCGACTTCTCGAGCACCAACAGTTACTTCGCGGCGTTCATGCTGCCTGAGATCTGCGCCCGCACCGGCGCCCGGCTGAACTGGATGCCGACGCATTTTGCGGCGCTGTTTCGCGGCACCGGCTTCGACGTGATGGCGATGTCGCCGCGCAAGGCGCGCTACCTGTGGCGCGATCACGCGCGCTATGCCGAGTTCATCGGCCTGCCCTTCTCGCGCCCGAGCCGGTTTCCGATCAAGACCTCGGCGGCGCTGCGGCTGGTGCTGGCAGCCGGTCGGCTGGCGGAAAATACTACCGACCCTGCCGCGCGCGAGCGGGCGAAGGGGGCGATTTCGCAGCCGGTGATGCGTGCCTACTGGGAGCGCGACGAAGATATCAGCGACCCCCGCGTGCTCGGCGCGATTGCTGCGGCCGCGGGCTTCGACGCCGGGGCTGCGCTCGATCTGGCGGCATCGGCGTCCGTGCGCGAAGAGTTATCGGCGCTGACGGAGGCGGCTGTCGCGCGCGGCGTTTTTGGCGCTCCGACCGCATTTGTAGGCAACGAAATGTTCTGGGGCAAGGATCGCCTGGACTTCGTCGAGCGCTGGCTGCAGCGTCCGGAATAGCCGGCCCGCGCGCCCTGTAGTCACATCTTTCTGTAGGATTTTCAGCCACTTAGGCAGCGGGCGCCACCCCGGCAGCTGTTCGAATCCGGGCAAATTCACGCGCCAATGCGACATTAAAAATGCCCTACAGTTGGTAGCACAAGACTTGACAGATTGTAGGTAAAAATGAACAATGCAGCGCATGGCAGCGTCAAGCACGGCGATATCGCGTGGCAAAGCTTCCCGCGTCACAAGCCTGGTTAAGGCTGGCTACGACGCTGAAATCCTGCCGCTCCCGTGGCCGCCGTCCGGCGTCACTGTCCGCGAAGCGCGCCGCCCACACGCCCATCGCTGCATCAACTGCGCGGAGCACTACCGATGCACCGGACCGGACGAAAGCGGTGAATGCGCCCCGATGTGCGGGCCGTGCATGTGGGTCGAACTGGGCGTGCAGATGCGCACGTTCCAGTCGATGGCCGACGCGATCGAACAGCGGCGTCACAAGATCGAGGCGCGCATCGGCGCGGCCGCATGCCGCCGCTCGCAGAGTTATCGACGCCTCATGCTGCGCGGACGCAACGTCGTCGCGGGCTTCGGCAGCGTGGTGCTCAAGCGCGACGGCGAAGAGGCTCCGCAATTTTCGCAGCTTGACGATTCGAGCGAGGACTTTTGAAATTTTCGCGGTTCACAACTCGTGTTCGTTTCGGGGGAGACTGACAGGAGGCTCCATGTCGATGTCGAAGGCCAGCTTCGGACAGGTAATTCGCGATCGTCGGCGCCAGAGCGAGATGACGCAGCAGCAGGTTGCACGCCGCATCGGCACCTCGACGCCGTACGTCGGGCATCTTGAATCCGGCAAGCGCCATCCGTCGGACGAAATAGTCAGCCGTCTGGCAGACGCGCTCGGCTTCGAGCGCCTCGAGCTGTTCTTTCTGGCCAATCCCAAGGCCAAGGAAATTTTCCACCCCGTGGTCCCCGCCGAATCAAGGTCCGCGTGGGAAGAATTTCAGCGCGACGAGAAGCTGCGCCGCGTCCACAACATCAATGCCAAGGAAATGAACATGCTCTCGCAGGTGGCGCTGATGGGCCAGGTGAGAAGCACGCGAGACTTCATTTATATCCTCAACACGGTGCGGCAGGCGCTCATTTCCTGAGCGAAGATGAGGACGGGCATGCAAGAGGAGAATCGGCGGGTGGCTTTCGGGTACTCGATTCCGGTACGGACTCCGGCACCCTACGCCCGGAGTTATCACCGGGCAGGAGCCGGCATCGGAACTGTAAGCGATGCGGGGACGACCGTAGGCTCAACGTCCGTTCCGCGCGTCAAACACGCACTCATTTCGTTGCAAAATCGCAGCACTGTCCGGTTCAGCACACTACAGCTAGTATGGCATCTGATTTTAATAACAATAGGCAGCGTGGCATACGATTTGCTGGCTTAGCGCAGCGCTGTTGGGGCTTAAGTTACGCGTGGCGTCGTTTGTGAATACTGCTAGACTATCGCGACCGCAATCGAAATCCGCCTTTGTGGTGCTTATATGAGCGCAGCCGCAATGAGTTCCTCACTCGCGATGAAACGGGTCGCATCACGCGAACCCGAGGCCCTCGTCACCCGCGAGGTTGATCACCTCGTCTCCCAACTGCTCGAGGAGATCAAGGTCCCCTACGGCTCGCTCACCACTCGGGTACTGAATCAATTGTCGGACCTCAAGAAGGTCCTCTCCGCCGATTACATGGAAATTCCCGCGCTGCCGCGCAAGCACCTGCTCAAGGAACTGGCACAGGTGGTCGACGGCGACATCAAGGCGATGTGGTCGCATAGCGCGATGTGGCGATTGCTGGAGAATGCGGAGAGTCCGCAGTTGCTTGGCCATCTTAGTCGCCTGGTCGGCCCGCGCGAGCTCGAGCTTCGCGCGGAGCGCTACGTCAAGGGTGCGGGGCTGGCGCTGCGCGGATTCTTCTGCCGCGCGAATCTCGGCGAGAAGAGCAAGTTCGTGATCTTCCTCAACACCGCGCATCACCCCGGCGCCGTCGCCGCAACGCTCGGGCACGAACTGGGGCATTACGTTTACGGCTCGCTGGTTGGTGAGAGAGCCGAGCACACCGCGTTCATGGAAGGCGCGTTCGCCAGCCACCTTAACGAGGAAGACGAGCTGTTCGCGGACAGCCTGGTGGCGCTCTCGGCGTACAGCCCCGAGCTGATCAAGAAAATTGGCGCCGTCACGCACGTGAGACCGGGGACGGCGGACGATCTGTTCAAGAGAATCAAGGTTGTGTACGAGATGATCGGCCCGAGCTACAACCTAGATTTGACCAAGGGCAAAATGGCGGCCGCATGGCGGGTGAGGTACCTG
>DASQHV010000163.1:0-3075 GCA_035631915.1 Candidatus Acidiferrales bacterium
CGGCGGCGCCCCGCGCGACCACCGTCGGCGACGCGAACGCGCCGGCCGCGTCGGTCGGCCCGTCGATTCCGTCGGTGCCGGCGAACAGCGCGCAGATCCGCCGGCCTGTGCAACTCTTCGCCAGCTCGATACTCATCGCCAGCGCGGATTGCTGCGCGCGTCCGCCGCGGCCGTTGCCGCGCACTGTCACCACCGGCTCGCCGCCCGCGACGACGCAGACCCGCGCGCCCTGTGTTCCGCAAAGATGCTCGGCGAGCGCGCGGCCGACGTCGTTGGCCTCGCGATTCATCTCCTTCCAGCGCCGCGGATGATATCCCATCGCTGTCGCAGCAGTCTCGACTTGTCCGAGCGCGAGCGTGTTGTCGCCGACGATCACGTTGGTCACGCGCTCCAGGAGCGGATCGTCGGGCTTCAGCGTCTCCGGAGATTCGCCCGCAACCGCGCGCTCCAGGAATTCGCGAACCGCTTCAGGCGCGCGTCCCCACACGTTGCGCCGCTTCAGCACCGTGACCGCGTCGCCGTAGGTGCTTCCGTCAAACGCGGTCAGGCCGGAGCCGATTGTCGCGAGCTCGTTGCCCGGAACGTCGGACAGTATCAGGCCGAGCACGCATGCGCCGCCGCATCGATTGAGCAACCGCCCGCCCTTGACGGCCGAAAGATGCTTGCGGACGGCGTTTAGCTCGCGAATCGACGCGCCGGCTTTGAGCAGCGCTTGGTTAATCGCAATTTTGTCGGCCAGCGAAATGCCGGCAGCCGGCATCGTGAACATCGCCGATGCGCCGCCGCTAAGCGCGACGATCACCAGGTCATCGGCGGTGGCAGCGCGAAGCATCGCGCACCCTGCCTGCGCCGCCGCTTCCGACGATTCGTCCGGGATGGGATGCGCGCCCGAATACACCCGCACCTTGGAGCCGGGCGCGAGCGGTGCCGCCGCGCCGGTGGATTCAGAATTGGGCACAACTGCGATCGCGTCAGCCAGCTTGCCGGCGACCTGGCGCTCGATTTCGCGCGCCATCGCCGCCGCTGCTTTGCCGACCGCCAGCAGAAAGATTCGCGGCGCGTCGGCAATCAAGCGCGGGACTTCGCTCCCTCCCGCACATTCGCCGGCCAGCGCGCGTGCAATCAACTTCGTCGGATCGACGGCGTCGATCGCCGCGCGAAACAGCCGACGAAGATCCTCGCGCGCGGCGGCTTCCCCAGCATCAATCGCGGCAGCAGGGCTCATCGCGAACGGTGGCGCACGACGACTTTGCCGGAGGCACCTGCGATCAGAATCGTGCTCGCCATCCCGACGAACAGCCCGGTCCCGACGACTCCCGGTATCGCGAGCAATTCGCGATCGAGCCGCGCGGGATTTGCGATTCGTTTGACTGCGCAGTCGAGAATCACGTTGCCGTTGTCGGTGATGAAAACGTCCGCGTCCTTCTGGCGAACTTGGGGCTTCAGGCCCAGCGCCTTGATTTTAGTAATCGCGAGCGGCACGCCGAACGGCACGACCTCGACCGGCAAGCTGCCGCGATGCCCGAGTTTGGGCACAATCTTTTCCTCGCCTACGAGCACGATGAACTTACGCGACGACGCGGCGACAATCTTCTCGCGCACCAGCGCGCCGCCGTAGCCCTTGATCAGATTGAGGCGCGAGTCGACTTCGTCGGCGCCGTCAAAGTCGATGTCGATTTTTCCCGCCTCCGAAAGCGCGACGATTTGGATCCCAACGTCGCGACCAAGTTCCTCACTTGCGCGCGAAGTCGGCACGCCGCGCACGCCAAGCCCGCTCGCTCCCAGCGCGCGAATGAACGCGCTGGCTGCGCGCCCCGTGCCGAGTCCCAGCGTCTGCCCGCGCTTGACGTAGCGCAGCGCATAACGGCCCAGACTGTCGAGCGAATCGCGTTCGGCGGCCATCACGTATTCCTTTCGATTTTCGGAACGCCGCGCCCGGCAAGGTTCTCAATCAAACGCCGCCGAAATACGTGGCTTAGCGAGAGCATCGGCTTCGACGGTGGTTCGGCCATTGAAATAGTCGATCTAGGAATCGACCACGATCATCGTCTCGATCTACGGTCGCGGCGCATCGTGGCGAGGTCACTCACCCAGCGGAGTCTACCGCGCGCCGATCGAATCAGCTTCTCCTGCTCGGCCAGACGCACTATCAGTTCGAGTCCCCGCTGTACGGCCTCGCGCTTGGTGCTCGCGCCTGAAACGCGCATCGCCCGCTTCATGAGCCGGTCGTCAATTACGATGTTGGTCCGCATGGGTTTCACCCGATGTGTAGGTAGCCGGCGGTGCGACCGCGATTGCCGCAGCTGCGTAACTCCGTTTACGGGTTGCCGCCGCGCAGCAGTTGCATGAACTCCTGGCGCGTCTCGTGATTGGTGCGGAACACCCCCAGCATCGCCGACGTCGTGACGTAGGAATTCTGCTTCTCGACGCCGCGCATCCGCATGCACATGTGCTCGGCCTCGAGCACGACGGCGACGCCCAGCGGGTCGATCTCCGACATGATCGTCTGCGCGATTTGCGTCGTCAGCCGCTCCTGCACCTGGAGCCGTCGCGCGAAAATCTCAACCATCCGCGCCAGCTTCGACAGCCCGACGATCTTTCGATTCGGCAAATACGCGACGTGCGCCTTGCCCATGACCGGCAGCAGATGATGCTCGCACAGCGAGTAGAAATCCAGATCCTTGCACAGGATGATTTCCTGGTATTGCTCCTCGGCGAACAGAGCGCCGTTGATCGCGTCCTTGGGGTCTTTCGCATAACCGCTGGTGAGAAATTCGTACGCCTTGGCGACGCGCGCCGGCGTGCGCTTCAAGCCCTCGCGATCAGGATCCTCGCCGATATGACTCAGGATGACGCGGACCGCATCCTCGACCCGGCCGCGATCCTGCTCGACGCGGCCCTTGCCGTTGCGCGACGGCTCGATTGCTGCCTTCTTCGCAACCGCTTTGGCGCCCGAGCCGTTCTGATGAGTGCGGTTCATGTGGTGCTCTCCTTGCGCCATTGGCTGAACTGCAGCGCCAGTTCGATCGCGAGCGACGGGCCGCCGCCGCTCATGATATTAAAGCCGGCGACTTC
>DASQHV010000164.1:0-1696 GCA_035631915.1 Candidatus Acidiferrales bacterium
CCCCGCGAGCCTGCCCACGTCGAGCCGGGCGCGCCTCAGTGCACTCTCGGCGCGCGCCAACAGCATCCTCGCGGGCGCTGCGGCGCTGGGCAGCGAGTTTGACCTCGTTGTGCTGCAGCGGCTGACCGGCGCGCCGCTCGACGAAATCCTGCGCGTCCTCGACTTAGCCGGCAGCGCCGCAATCGCGGTGCAGGTCGAGGAGGGGCGGACGCGCTATCGCTTCGTCCACTCGCTCATTCGCGAAGTGCTCCATCGCGACCTGGACGACGCCACCCGCATGGAGCTGCATCGGAAGATCGTCGGCGTGCTCGAGGATCTCTACCGCGCCGAGCCCGATCGTCATGTCGACGAGCTCGCGTACCATTCGATGCGCAGTGCCCAGGCCGGACTCGCCGACAAGGCGATCGACTATTCGATCCGCGCGGGCGAGGCCGCATACGCCGCGTTCGCTTACGAGAAGTCGGCGCGTCACTGGCGCGAAGCGCTCACGCTGATGGAGGAGCAGAGCGCGGAGCCGCTCAAGCTCGCGCGGCTGCTCGAACGGCTGTCCGACGCGCTTTCGATCACCGAAGTCGAAACGCCCACCGGAATCGATTGTCTGGAACGTGCGCTGCGGCTCTACGAGAGCGCCGGCCGTCCGCTGGAAGCGGCGCACGCGCACGCGCGGCTGGCGGTGATGCTCTCGACGCGGGCACCGTCGATGAACATCCAGCGCGCGCTCCATGAGTATCGGCAGGCGGAGCAGGTGCTGGGCAAGGCAGTGGAGAGCGAGTCGCAGGTCTGGCTCTACAACGGGCTGGCGCAGGCCGCGATGCAGGCGCAGCACACCGCGGAGGAAATGGCGGCGTCGCACCGCGGCATGGAAGTCGCCGCGCATCTCGGGCGGGACGGTTTGTGGACCGTCGCCGCGGCGCATCACTCGGACGCGCTGTTTCACGCCGGACGACTGGCGGAGGCATCGGCGCTGGTCGACGAGGCGTGGCACAAGGCCGACCGGCTGGACGATTTGCGGGGAGCGTTCGAGGCTGCGTGGAGCGGCGGTTACCATCTGCTGGGACTGTGGGATCCGCGCGAGGGTCAGCGCTGGTTCACGCGCGAGCTCGCGCGGCCGCGGATGGCCGAGGCGGCGTATCAACGCCAGATACTCATGCAGCAACTGGCGTTCGGGCACGTATTTCGCGGCCGCCTGCGCGACGCCCAGGACATTCTGCACGAGGCGCCGCGCGCCGTCGTGGAGGGGTTCGCGCTGATCTACCTGGGCGAGCCCGACAAGGCGGATCGAATCCTGGATGAAGCACGCAAGGCGATGCGCGCGGCCGGCAGTGTGGACGGCGAGACCGTGTGCGCGTACTTCCAGTCGCTGGCGCGCACGGCGCTCGACGACCTGGATACGGCCGAGTCGCTGGTGGGCCGGGTGATCGAGGCCGCCGTCGCCGGACCGATCGTGCCGTTCGAGCTGAACGCTCGCTGCGAGATGGCACTGATCGCGGCGAAGCGGGGCCGCATCGAAATTGCACTCGAGCAGGTGAAGCGATGTCGCGAGATCCTCTCGAGCGGCGAGGACTTCCGCGGATTGTCCGGGCGCGCGGCGCTCGCCGAGGCGGTCACGGCGGCGGGAATGAGCGAACACGAAGCGGCGGCGAAATTCTTTTCCGCGGCTTGCCGAAATTTGACCCGCTACGATCTAGCCTGGGAG
>DASQHV010000165.1:0-3193 GCA_035631915.1 Candidatus Acidiferrales bacterium
AGGACATGAACGCCTATGCCCGCGGCAAGGACCCGCGCGTGAAGCAGGTGTCGTGCTCGCTCGCGGGCGAATGGCAGACCGTGGAAGTGATCCGCGCCGGCGGCGAGATCTATCGCGACATCCGCCCGCTCGTGCGCATCAACGTCTCCGTCGTGGTCGAAGAGAACGGCCGGCAGGAAGCGGGCAGCTATGGCGGCGGCGGCCGCAGCGGTTACGAGACTTATCTCGAGCCCGGCTACTGGCATCATGCGGTCGACGAGGCGCTGCGCCAGGCGCTGGTGAATCTGAAATCGGTGCCCGCGCCCGCGGGCGAGATGACGGTCGTGCTTGGATCGGGCTGGCCCGGCATCCTGCTGCACGAGGCGATTGGTCACGGGCTCGAAGGCGACTTCAACCGCAAGAAGACGAGTGCGTTCGCCGGATTGCTCGGCCAGCGCGTTGCCGCGCCCGGCGTCACGGTCGTCGACGACGGCACCATCGCGGGCCGGCGCGGCTCGCTGACGATCGACGACGAAGGCACGCCGACCTCGCGCACGGTGCTGATCGAGAACGGAATCCTGCGCGGCTACCTGCACGATCGGATGAGCGCGCGGCTGATGAAGATGGCGCCGACCGGAAATGGCCGGCGCGAAAGCTTCGCGCATTCGCCGATTCCGCGCATGACCAACACCTTCATGCTCGCCGGCGAATCGGACCCCGGCGAGATCCTGAAGTCGGTCAAGCGCGGACTCTACGCGAAAAGTTTTGGCGGCGGACAAGTCGATATCACCAACGGCAAGTTCGTCTTCTCGGCCAGCGAGGCCTACCTGATCGAGGACGGCCAGATGACGCGGCCGGTCAAGGGCGCGACTCTGATTGGCAACGGCCCCGACGTGCTGACCCGCGTATCGATGGTGGGCAACGACCTGGCGCTGGATTCGGGCGTCGGCGTGTGCGGCAAGGACGGGCAGTCGGTGCCGGTTGGCGTGGGCCTGCCGACCATTCGAATCGACGCAATCACGGTGGGCGGCACCCGCGCCTGACGCGGGAACTGACGATGGCATCGCACGATCGCGAACTTGCGGAATGGGCGCTGGCTGAGGCGAAGAAGAACGGCGCGAGCGCCGCGGAGGTGCTGTACGTCGGCGCAGAATCGCTCGATGCGAGCGTGCGGCTGGGGCAGGTCGAGAAGCTCAAGAGCTCGCGCGAGCGGCGGCTCGGGCTGCGGGTCTTCTGCGGACAATCATCCGCGACTTCATCGACGGCTGAGTTGGAGCGCGGCTCGCTCGGCGCGTTCGTCGCCGACACGGTGCAGATGGCGCGCCTGTCGGCGGCCGATCCATGCGCGGGGCTGCCCGATGCGAGCCTGCATCCGAAATCGTTGCCGGAGTTGTCGCTCGCCGATCCGGACAGCGGAATCGTGGACGCGGATCGCGCGCTTGAAATCGCGCGCAAGGCCGAGACCGCCGCGCTTAGAAGCGATCCGCGGATGAAAAATTCCGAAGGTGCTGAATTTTCTTCGGGCCGCTACCAGATATTGTTCGCGAACAGCCAGGGCTTTGCCGGTGATTATTCCGGGACGTCGTATTCGCTGGTGGTGGCGCCAATCGCGCAGGCCGGCGACGAGATGCAGTCCGGATTCTGGTACACGTCGAACCGTCGATTCGGCAAACTCGAAGACGCGGAATCGGTCGGCATTACTGCGGCCCGCCGGGCGTTGCGCAGGCTGGGCGCGCGGAAGATCAAAACCACGCGCGCGCCGGTGGTGTTCGATCCCGATATGGCCGCCGGGTTAATTCGATCGGTGGTCGGCGCAGCGTCGGGTCCGTCGCTGTACAAGGGAGCGTCGTTTCTGCTCGGACAGTTGGGTAAATCGATCGCCGCCGCGCGCGTCACGATAACCGACGACGCGCTGATCCCGGGCGCCCTCGGGTCCAAGCCTTTCGACGGCGAGGGGCTGCCCACCTCGCGCAAGAACGTGATCGACAAGGGCGTGCTCGCGACCTACCTGCTCGATTCCTACTCGGCGCGCAAGCTGGGTCTCAGACCGACCGGCAACGCCGCGCGCTCCGTCGGTGAGGCGCCCACGGTCTCAACCTCGAATCTGTATCTGCAGGCCGGCGAACATACGCCGACCGAGATCATCGCGTCGGTGAAGCAGGGTCTGTACCTCACCGAGACCATCGGCTTCGGAGTGAACATGGTAACGGGCGACTACTCGCGCGGCGCGGGTGGGATGTGGATTGAGAACGGCGAGCTGGCCTTCCCGGTGCAGGAAATCACGATCGCCGGCAATCTGCGCGACATGATGAACGGGATCGAAATGGTCGGCAACGACCTGAACTGGCGCTCCTCGACCGTGGCGCCGACGATCAAGATAGCCGAAATGACAATCGCGGGCGCGTAACGCCCCGGCAACATCTGTTAATTACCCCGATCCTGGGGGCTTGACGCTACTTTGCGCCTGAGCTAACAGTTTGTAGGGTTTATTTACACACCGGCCGTACATGCCGTATGCGCAGCCGTAAGGGAGTCTTCTATGAATCTTCAGGTTTCGGCTCAAGCCCAGGATAGGCTGCTATCCAAACTTTCATCGATGGGGCTCCCGCGTCCCGCGGCAACCTCGCTCCTGGAGCGCCATATGCTTGTGCGCTATCCCAAGGGGGCCGAGCTGTTCTCCAAGGGTTCGCCGGCCGACGTCGTCTTTGCGGTGTTGACCGGCGTGGTCAAGGTTCACAGCTCCCGGCCGGGCAGCGACCGCGTGCTGGTCGAGTTGGCCGGGCCGGGCGACATGGTCGGCTATGCCGACTTTGCCGACGCTGGTGGCGAGCGCTCGCAACTGTTCGAGGCAACGGCGCTGACCAACTGCTGCGTCGCGCTCTTCACTCGCCATCACATCACCGAAGTGTTGAAGAGCCTTGAGCCCGAGGCGCTGCTCAAGATTGCCGAGTCGATCAATTCGATGTGGTCGTCGGTCGCATACCGCTACGCGAGCTTTCTCGGGATGTCGCTGCGCAAGCGGCTTGAGATCGTGCTCGCGGAGTTGGCGGAGCGCTTTGGCGTCCCCGACTCGCGCGGGACCCTGCTGCTGCCCGAGCTGGCGCAGGAGGAACTGGCGGAGATGATCGGCAGTTCGCGCCCGATGGTCAGCAAGCTGCTCACCGAGATGACGGAGCGCGGCGTGCTGATTCGCGAGGGTCGCCGGCACATCCTG
>DASQHV010000166.1:0-4763 GCA_035631915.1 Candidatus Acidiferrales bacterium
GGTCAGGACGGCGGAGATCGGCTCCGACGGCGTTCCAGTCGTTCTATCGACTATGGATGAGAGGTCTTCAAATGTGGGAGACGTCACCAGCAGCTTGAAGAGAAACCGGTCGAGCTGCGCCTCGGGCAGCGGATAGGTGCCTTCCATTTCGATCGGGTTCAAGGTCGCCATCACGAAATACGGCGGCGCGAGCTTGTAGGTGGTGCCGGAGACCGTGACCTGCAACTCGGCCATCGCTTCGAGCAGCGCGGATTGGGTCTTGGGCGTGGCGCGGTTGATCTCGTCGCCGAGCAGGATATGGCAGAACGCAGGACCCGGCTGAAAAGTGAACTCGCGGCGGCCGTCGTCGGCAGACAGGATGACGCGCGTGCCGGTGATGTCGGCGGGCATCAGATCGACGGTGAACTGAATCCGGTTGAAGCTCAGGTTGAGCGCGAGGCCCAGCGTTTTGACCAGCGTGGTCTTGCCGGTGCCCGGCACTCCTTCGATCAGCACGTGACCGCCGGCGAACAGCGCCGACAGCAGTTCCTCTACGGCTTGCTCATGGCCGACGATCACCTTGTGGATCTCGGCCTGAACGCGCCGAAACGTCCGGGCGAAATCCGCCACGGTTGGCGTTTCCGCCTGCACGTCATTCATCTTTCAAATACCCGCTTGATAGTGGTTCGATCTTCAGCCGGAACGGCGGCGCGCGCCACCGGCTCGTCGGGCGCCTGGTTCGCGTTCAGCCGCGTGCGCACCTTGGGGGGAACATAAGCGTGTCCGGCACCCTTGGCGCCGCGGTCGAGCGGGCGCGCTTCGATTGCGATTTCAAAGCCCTCGGTGCCGAGCTTCGAGCCCGCCGGCGCGCCGAACAGGCTGTCGGGGTCGGCGCCGATTCCGTGCGACTCGCCGCCGTTGGTCGAGTTCTCGCCGTTGTTTTGGGCGGTGCGATCGGCGCCGGAGTCGTCCTGGTTGCCCGCGCGATCCTTGCCGCCGCCGAGTTCGTTGGAGGGGTCGGCGCCGCTGGACGGCGAGGGCTGCGAATCGGGCTGGCGCGAATCGTCAAGCGGCGGCAGGTTCAGCGCCTTTTCGTTCTTGGGCTGCTCCTGCCTGAACTGGCCGGCGACCTCGCCGCGGCGATTTTTCTGCGCATCTGGTGCGCGATGAATCGGGTTTTGCTGCGAGCCGTTGCCGGAGTCGGCCAAGCGCAGCGTCAGGTGATTCTTGAACGGCTGCTGCCCGGTGAGCTTGCTCTGAAATTGGCCGGCCATGTCGCGCGCGCGATTCAACAGCTGGTTGAGCGAATTGCCGCCGCCGTCGGCGCCCGACACGCTCTCGCGCGCGAGCTTGTCCTGCAGCCGACGCATCGTGGCGGGATCGGCGCTGACCTCCATGCCGGAATCGTCGCCGGGTTCGGCTGCGCGGAGGTGAAGATCATTCAGATCGATCGCCAGATCGCCGGCGTCGCCGGGCGCAGATCGCGCGGCCGGTTTCATTCGCGCCATCGGCAGCGCGAGCAACGCCAGCAGCATCGCGCCGCAAAACGCATAAATTGAACGGGAGATGCGGCGGCGCTCGATTCGCGCCGGCTTGAATTCATCCTGATGCCCCAGCGTGTCTTCGACCAGGAACGGCCACAGCGCTCCGCGGTGCTCGTTCTTCGCCAGCGCGACGACCGTCGAGAGGCGGCCCTTCAGCTCGGCGCGCTCGTCGGCGATCGCGGCAGCTAGTGCGGCGTTGGCGGCGCTCCGCCATGCGCGGCGAATTGCGCTGGCGACGCCAAAGATCGCGGCGAGCGCCATCACCGCGCTGAACACCAGGAACAGCGTCGGCGACAGCGTGTAGGCGCCCGCGAAGATTGCGGCGCCGCTCGCGACGATCACCGCCAGCGTGAAAAACAACCCGTCCTGCACGGCAAGTGAGTTTATCCGCGCGCGGACGGAACCGACTCGGGCCAGGATCAGTCCAAGTTTTTCGTCAGCACGCCGGTCTGTTGCGGGAGAAGACATCTGAACGCTAAAGGCGCGTGCGTCGAGGATAGTTTACGGTCATCTATCAAGCAACGACCAATCGGCCAATGGCGTAGTTTGCGGTGCCGCGCGGTCATTTCGGGGACTCAGAAGGTCCAGCCTACAATCGATTTCAGGAACAGCCCGTTGCTGGTCCGCGTCAGGCCGATTCCCACGCCGAGATTCAATTCCAGCTGCGGCAGGAGATGCAGGTTGGCGGCCGGCACGATGAAATGCTGCTGGCGCTGCGCCCCGGGAATCACCTGCAGCGGCCCGACGTCGCCATAGTACTCGACCGCCGGCGTTATCCATTTAGAAAGATCGTAGGCGAGCGAGCCTGACGGCGAGAACTGCACGCCGCGATGCGTCTGCGGACCGCTGAACGGTTTCTCGAATGCGAAGTTGCCGATCAGCGTGAAGCGTCGATAGCCGGCCTGGAGTATCGGGCGCATCTCCAGGGGGAGGGGATTTTCCTCGGCCGCGCGCCGCATGTAGTCGAGCTCGACGTTGGCGCCCGCCTCGATTGGCCATTCGTCGGTGAACGGCAACCGGAAATGCACCTTGGTGCGTGCGCCCGCGTATTCGTAGTGGCCGTTGTTGAGCTTCGCGGTGCAGAGATACTGCCCAACTTCGAGAAAGTTCCACACGCCGTACGTCGCCTCGAGCGTTTCGTGCACCTGGTAGGGATTCAGCGCCGACTTCGCGTCGACGCCGGTCGCAGTGCTGACCGTGTTCGAGTGCAACTCGAGCGTCAGATGCCCGGCCGGGGTCGTGTCGGTTGAGTAGATCTGAATTTCATAGAAGTCGATCGCAGCGGCGCGACCTGCGACCGCGACGATCGCGAGCGCAGAAAAGAAAAGCGCGAAACTTGCGCGCCCGAGACTGTGCCGACGCATCCCGCAACGACGCGCTAGCGCGGTTCCTTGAGGCCGGCATCGTCGGCGGCGCCGAGCGCGATCGCGGACCAGTCCATGTCGGCGCGCCCCTTGGCGATCGCGGAGATGAAGCGGTCGCGCAGCATGCTCGCCAGCGGCATCGGCACGTTCGCTTCAGTCGCGGTTTTCAGCACCAGGTCGACGTCTTTCATCCCGAGCGGCAGCCGGAAGCCGGCCGGCGTGTGATGCCGATGCGCGATCATGGGGCCGTAGCCCTGGTACACCGGCGCCGCAAAAATCGTTTTGGTCAGCATTTCGATTGCCGCGATCGGATCTACGCCGCTCTTGCGCGTCATCGTCAGCGCCTCGCTCATCGCCTCGAACGCCGCCGCGATCATGAAATTACCCGCGAGCTTCACCACGTTGGCCGCGCCAGGATCCTCGCCGAAATCGAACACCGCCTGCCCCATCGCCTCGACGATCGGACGCACCCTGACCTTCTGCTCCTCCGCGCCCGACACACAAATCCAGAGTTTCTTCGCCTGCGCCGCATTGGGACGCCCGAACACCGGCGCGGCGACGATCGCGCTGCCGCGCGCGGCATGAAACTCGGCGAGCTTGCGTGTAATCGCCGGCGACACCGTGGTCATCGAGATGTGGATGCCGTCGGGGGCGAGGCGCTCGGCGAGCGCGTCCTCGCCGGTGACGAGCGCCTCGAGCGACGCGTCGTCGGCCAGCATCGAGACCACGACGCCGCCCGGATGCGCGACGTCGCCGGCGCGGATCGCACGGCGCGCACCCGCGTCGATTAGCGGCTGCGCCTTCGCGGCGGTGCGGTTGTAAACGGTGAGATGGTACCCGGCCGCGATAAGGTTCGACGCCATCGGCAAGCCCATCGCGCCGGTACCGATGAAACCGATTTTGTTTGCCATGAGTTCAGGCTACCACGCAGCACGCTTGCGGCAATCGGAATCGAATCGTTAGCGCGAGCGAATGACCCCGATTCGCGGGCATAGCGCCGCGATTTTGCATCGTGAGCACCACGGCGACGTGGGATGGCAAATCGTCTGCCCGAACGCGACCAGTAGTCCGTTGTATTCGAGCCAATGCCGCGCCGGCAGGACCTCGCGCAGCGCAACCTCGGTCTTGTCGGGTGTCTTCGTGCGCACCAAGCCCCATCGATTCGAAATGCGATGCACGTGCGTATCGACGCAGATGCCCGGTTTGCCGTACGCCTCGGTCACGACCAGGTTCGCGGTCTTGCGCCCGACGCCCTTGAGCGTCAGCAGCGCGTCGATTTCGTCGGGCACCGCGCCGTGGAATTTATCGATCAGGTCACGGCAGATTCCGCGTATCGCGCGCGCCTTGGTGCGGTAGAATCCGACCGGGTAGATCAACCGCTCGAGGGTTTTCGGCGCGAGCTTCAGGATTGCCCGCGGCGTGTCGGCCCGCGCGAACAGCCTTGCCGACGCAGCGGCAGTGGTTTCGTCTTTGGTCCGCAGGCTGAGCACACATCCGATCAAGGTTCGGAACGGATCGCGGGTCTGCACCGCGATAAAGCTGACGATCGGTGCGTTCCAGCGCGGTGCCTCGCGCCGCAGAACTGCGAGCGCACGGCTGACGCTGCGCGCGTCGAGCGGCGCTCGCGTCATTTGACGCCTTCGCAGGTTGGGAATAGTTTTCCGCACGCTGGGACCGCTCATCGCTTCATCGCGCGCATCCCGCGGAATTTACGGAGGCACCCGCTCATGGACATCACCAAGGACAAGCTGCTCGAGATGTATCACACGATGCAGAAGATTCGGCAGTTCGAGTCGAAGGCGCGCGACCTTGCGCTGGCCAGCGAGATTCCGGGCTTCGTTCACGTCTCGATCGGCGAGGAAGCGAGCGCGGCGGG
>DASQHV010000167.1:0-2928 GCA_035631915.1 Candidatus Acidiferrales bacterium
TCGTAAGCGACGGCCTCCAGCGCGTTGGCGAGCGAGTTGCCGGCGCGCGCAAGGTTGCGCATCAAGCGCGGGATTTTAAGGATCGTTGCCGGATTCCGCACCAGGTACGACGTCGCCGCGAGCGGGCGGACGCGGCCGTGCTCGTCGGACATCGCGTCGGCGCCGGGCACTTCGTCGTGCACTTCGTCGAGCACCGCGCGGAGCATCACAAATGGCAATCCGCGCGCGTTGGCTTCCGCAGCAATCGCCGCGGTCTCCATGTCGACGGCGATCGCGCCGGTGGCCGCCTGCGCGCGGCGCTTTTGATCGACCGTTGCGAGCACGCGATCCGCGGTCAGATTCGCGCCCGTCGAATATTCAAGATCGGCCGCGCGCATCGCGCGCCCGATCTCGCGCAGATGCGCGTCGGCGACGCTCATCACGTGCTCGGCGGCGTCGGAGCCGGCGCGGGCGGCGAGAATCCGATCGGCGAGAATGAGATCGCCCGGCTTGAGGCCCTCGGTCAGGGCGCCGACCACGCCAGCGCCGATGACGAGCTCGACGTCGGGAAAAGAGTCGAAGGCGCGGCGCGCATTGTCGCGCGCCGTCGCGAGACCGACGCCGTGACCGACGACGGCGAACGCCTTGTTGCCGAGCGTCCCGCGAAAGCCGTGGAAGCCACTCTGCGCAAGCGGAGCCCGATTCCCGACGCGGCGCTTGAACGCGGCGATCTCGCGCGCGAACGCGTAGAAGAGAAGAATCATCGGCGTGGTTTCATCGCGATTTTCCCGCGGTCACTTGAGCGGACCGTCCGATGCTAGCAAAATCGCGCGGGTGTGTTTCATCGATCGGCAAGCGCGGGAGCCGGAGCGCATGAGAGTCGTCGCGTGAAGCGGCTGATTGCCAACGCCGACGACTTCGGGCTTTCGCGCGAGGTAAACGCGGGCATCGTGCGGGCGCATCGCGAGGGAATTCTCACCAGCGCGAGCCTGATGGTCACGGAGCCGTATGCGGCGGAGGCCGCGCACCTTGCGCGCGAGAATCCCGCGCTCGACGTCGGCCTGCACGTCGTGGTGTGCAAGGGACGCAGCGTGCTCGACGCGTCGCGCCTGGGCCGGGCCGTCACCGCGACGGGCGCGTTCATCGACAATCCAGTGATGGCGGGGATGCGCTACTACTTCGACAAGTCGCTTCGAGCCGCGATGACCGACGAGTTGCGCGCGCAAATCGAGCGGCATCTCGAGTTGGTTGGCAGCCTCAGTCATATCGATGGGCATCTGAACTTTCATGTCCATCCGCTGTTCGCCGATATCCTGGTCGGGCTGGCGGTCGAGTACAAAGTGCCTTGCATCCGGTTGCCGCGCGAGCGCGTGATGGCGACGCTGAGGCTCCGGCGCGATCACGCGGCGCGGAAGCTGGTCGAGTCAGTGATCTTCAAAACGCTCTCGCGGCGCACGAACCGGATGATGCGCGAGCGCGGGCTAAAATCGACGGACGAACTGTTCGGACTGCATCAGAGCGGGCATCTCAGCGAGGAATACGTCGTGGGCGTGCTCGAGCGGATGCGGGACGGCGCCACCGAGATGTATTTCCATCCTGCGGCCGACATCGGCGGAGTGCCGCCTGCGGCTCCAGCACAGCGCGAAGTAGAGATCCTGACCAGTGGGCGCGTGCGCGAGGTGATCGAGCGCCGTGGGATCGCGCTGACGACGTTTGCCGAGCTGGCAACGGCTGCCTGATCTGTCGCGGCGAGCGCTTGAAATAACTTCGCGACTGGCGTTGCCTCTGTGCCGTGAAATCCGCCAAGGAGGGTGCCAAGCGATGGCGTCGGTGACGATTCGGGAAGCGACGCGTGAGGACTTGCGGCCGATCACGGAAATCTACAACTACTATATCGTCAACACGCCGATTACGTTCGACCTCGCGCCGGTCACGGCCGAAGCGCGCGCCGGCTGGTTCAAGGAGCACACTTCGACGCCGCGTCATCGGCTGTTGGTTGCGGAGGAGGCGGGCAGGGTAATCGGGTACGCGGGTACCGGCCAGTTCCGCGACAAGGCGGCGTACGACACCAGCGTCGAAATGACGATCTACTGCGCGAACGAGGCGACGGGTCGCGGCGTCGGCGCGATGCTGTATGCGGCCCTGCTCGACGCGTTGAAGGACGCGGACGTGCATCGGCTGCTGGCGGGAATCACGCTGCCGAACGACGCGTCGATCAAGCTGCATCGGCGTTTCGGATTCACCGACGTCGGCGTGTTCAGCGAATGCGGGCGCAAGTTCGATCGCTACTGGGACGTGGTGTGGATGGAGCGGCCGCTTAGGCTCGCCGGCGGCTAATTTGCTCGCGCGACGCGGCGGTTTGAAATAGGCTGGCGGCTTGCGTGGTCATCGCGACCGCGCGGGTTTCGATCTTCATTCTTAGCGAAGGAATTTTTTCTGATGTTCGATCAGGACAAGGCACCGCTCAGCGAATCGATCCAGGACTACCGTCTGCCGAAGAACGTGACGCCGCGCCGCTATGAGATTCGGCTGACGCCGGATCTGAAGGCGTTCACGTTCGCCGGCGAGGTGGCGATTTCTGTGACCGTCAACGAGGCGACCGACGACGTGGTGCTGAACGCGCTCGAGTTGGAAATCGACCGGGTCTCTGCGGAGCGGGCGGGAAAATCGCTGGCGGGCATCGCGTCGATGGAGCCGGCGAAGGAGCGCGCGCATCTGAAGTTCAGCGCGGCGCTCGCGCCGGGAGAATGGACGCTGAAGATTGCGTTTCGCGGCATCCTCAACGACAAGCTGCACGGCTTTTATCGCAGCCAGTACCAGGACGCCGACGGCAAAACGCACATCGCGGCGACCACGCAGTTCGAATCGACCGATGCGCGGCGCGCGTTTCCGTGCTGGGACGAGCCGGAGCTGAAGGCGAGCTACAAGGTGACGCTGATCGTCGACGAG
>DASQHV010000168.1:0-6520 GCA_035631915.1 Candidatus Acidiferrales bacterium
GTCAACGACGAGTTGGCGGCGATGCCGGGGCTGGCCGGGCTGCATCCCGCAACGCCGGCGCATCTGGCGCAGGGCGCGCTCGAAATAATCGCGCGGATGGAATCTTCACTCGCCGAGATCACCGGCATGGACGCGGTATCGCTCCATCCGGCCGCCGGCGCACAGGGCGAGCTGACGGGACTGCTGATGATCCGCGCGTATCATCGCAAACGCAGCGAGAATCGGCACAAGGTGATCATCCCCGACACCGCGCACGGCACCAATCCCGCCAGCTGCACGCTCGCCGGATTCGAGGTCGTCGTCGCGAAGTCGAATTCGCGCGGCTACCTGGAAGCGGCGGAGATTCGGCGGCTGGTCAGCGACGACGTGGCCGCGATGATGGTGACGAACCCGAACACGCTAGGAATTTTCGAGCCGCAGATCCAGGAAATTGCGGCGGCGTTGCACGAACGCGGCGCCCTGCTCCATCTCGATGGCGCCAACATGAACGCGCTGCTCGGCGTGGCGAAGCCCGGGCACATGGGCGCCGACCTCGTGCAGCTGAATCTGCACAAAAGTTTTTCGACTCCGCACGGCGGCGGCGGACCCGGCGCCGGGCCGGTCGCAGTGAAGCGGCTCCTGGAGCCGTTCCTGCCGATGCCGCGGCTGAAGCGCGTGGGCGCGAACCTGGGATTCGACCGCGCGCGGCCCGATTCGATCGGGCGGCTGCGCTCGTTCCACAACAACTTCGGGATGATCGTGCGCGCCTACGCGTACATCCTGGCGCTCGGCGGCGACGGGCTTGCGATGGCGAGTCTCCTTGCGATTCTCGGCGCGAACTACGTGCGCACGCGGCTGCAGCCGCATTTCCCGAGCGCGAGCGCAGAGCGCTCGATGCATGAATGCGTGCTCTCGCACGACCTCGAGAAGCGCGCCGGCATCAGTACGCTCGAAATCGCCAAGCGCCTGCTCGATTTTGGGATTCATCCGCCCACGATCTATTTTCCGCTGGTCGTACCGGGCGCCCTGATGATCGAGCCGACGGAAACCGAGAGCAAGGAAATGCTCGACAGCTTCATCGAGGCGATGGAGCGGATCTATGACGAGGCGCTGACCGATCCCGAGTGCGTCAGAACCGCGCCCACCACGCTGCCGGTCTCGCGCGTTGACGAAGCGGAGGCGGCGCGCCGTCCAATCTTGCGCTGGGTTCCAAAACCGTAGCGCAGGTTAGCCGGCGATGCCCGCGAGTCTTAGCGCGAGTGCGTAGTCGTCCGGCGTGTTCACGTTGAGGAAGCTCCGCAGTTCCGGATCAATCGCACGCAGCTCAGGTTCCGCGACGCGCCGCGTTTTGACGGCGTCGGCGATCGCGACGAGCCGCTTCTCGCCGCGCGCGGCCATCGCTTCGAGCGCGTCAACGCACGCCGTTCGATAGACCGCGTGCAGCGGCTGAAGCCGGCCGGCAATTTCGGGAATCACGGCGTCGAAATTTTCGAGCATCGCACACAGCGCAGCAGCCACGTCGGCGTTCAGGAGCGGCAGATCGCATGAACACGCGAACGCGATCTCGTTGCCGACTGTGAGCAGCCCGCGCCGCAGCGCGTCGGCCGGCCCCTGGAACGCTGTCTCATCGCAAATGATCTTCACTGCGTCGGCCGCTATGTCCAGGTGCTCGACCGACTCGGGCGCCGCAACGATCACTATGTCGTCGAAGCGACGCCGCAACTGCCTGACGACTCGCGCTATCAGCGGCTCGCCACCGAAATCGAGCATCGCCTTGGAGCGGCCCATCCGCGAGCCTTGCCCGCCCGCCAGGACTATCGCTCCAGCACTCTTGAGCCGCGTCATACCAGAACGCGCGGAAGATCGCGCGCTGGGATTCTTCGACTTCGGCAACCTTCGCTCAGAATGACACGGAGGGTGCGGGGGCCGGCTGCTGCTCGCGGTTGGCGCGCAGCTCGGTGCCGACAATCCGCAGCACTTCGGGATGGAAGATTAGCGCGAGATGACCGACGTCGTGCAGCGTGACGATGCGCGAGAACGCCGAGCGCGTGACCAGCGGTTCGAGGGGCGCGGGAACGATCGGATCGTCGTCGCCAAAGATTGCGACCTCACGCGGACTCGATTGACCGTAAGAGTACGGCGATCCGAGCGAGATCAGGGTCCGCACCGCACCCTGCCGCGCACTCGCGGTATAGCGCCGCGCGACCGTGCCGCCGAGGCTGTGGCCGATGAGGTGCACGCCCGCGGCGCCGCCCTTTTCGGCGATCTTTTCCTCGACGACGTGACCGAGCTGCGCCGCCGAATCAGCAATCGACTGCCATCGCGGATACTCGAAGTAAGAAACGTTGTCGAAACCGGCCAACCGCAGATACCCCGCGAGCGCCAGCAGGTTGGAGCGGCTGCCACCGAAGCCATGCAACAGGATCACTGGTTCGCTGGCAGGGACGCATAGGTACGGCTCTACTCGCCCGACCAGCCAGTCCAGCGGATACGAACTGAGCAACGCGCCCACGGCGGCAACTTCGGTAGCAACGGTCCTGGCCTTCATCCCACCTGATCCTCCCGCAAATCAACCTTAGCCACGGTCTGAAGGTAACCACCCCGAATCCGCGCGGCAACCGCTGTGCGGGAGTTTGCGCACATGAGCGGGAGCGGCGCACAATGCCGGAGCGACGCCTCCGTTCAATCACTCGCGACGGCGCCCAGCTGGAGGTGACTGCCATGAGCGAACCCAAAAAGGAGTCGAAAGGAATGGTTCGCGGATACTTCCGCGACAAGTCGGTGGTCGTCACCGGCGCCTCAAGCGGCATCGGCCACGACGTCGCGCTGGCATTCGGCGAACAGGGCGCGCAGGTAACTCTGCTCGCGCGGCGCCGCGTGCAGCTGGAAGAACTCGCCCAGAAGATCACCCGGGCCGGCGGCAAGGCGCTGGCGCTGGATTGCGACGTGACCGATCGCGCGCGCGTGTTCTGGTCGATCGATCAAGCCAAAGAGTCATTCGGCAAAATCGACATCCTCATCAATTCCGCCGGGTTGCTGATTTCCGACGACGTCGAGAAGATGCGTCCCGACGATCTCGAAAAAATGATGGCGGTGAATCTGTTTGGCGCGCTGCACGCGATGCATGCGGTGCTGCCCGTCATGCGCAAGGCCAAGACTGGCAACATCGTGAACATTTCGTCGCTTGCCGGGCGCCGCGGAGTGAGCCCGCTCGGCGGATACAGCGCAACCAAGTTCGCGCTGGTCGGACTGACCGAGGCGCTGCGCATCGAGTTGTTCAACACCGGAATCAAGGTGTCGCTGGTGATGCCGGGGGTGATCGACACGCCGATGGCGCGCAACGCGCTCAAGCACGACGCGCTGAAGGGGATGCCGGCGATGATGGCGATGCCGCCGCGATGGGTCACTTGGGCGGTGCTCGCCGCAGCGGCGTTCGGCCTAACCGAAGTTGACGTTCCGCCCGGCGCCGCGGTCGCGGAAAAGCTCGCGTCGCTGTTCCCGGGCGTCACTGACGCGCTGCTCAGCGTCGGCACGCGGATCATGCAGGGCGCAGGCGCGTTGATGGGCGGCGGCGAAAAGACCGGCGGCAAATCGAAGTAGCCGGCGGCGTGATGTAGGATAATCCTACATGAAGTACGGCTTCGACAGCTCGTCGAACTTGCCGTACATCAGCCACACTTTCACGTTGTAAGCGTGCGGATGCTCCACCGGCGCGCGCCCTACCGTCTTGAGTCCCAACTGCTTGTACAACTCGTAAAGCGGCTCGACCGGATTAGTGATGATCAGCTTTGGGCGTCGTGAGAACAGAAACAGGCGCGCCGTGTCCGACATCATCTTGACCAGCCCCTTGCCCTGGTAGGTCGGATCGATCACCATCCCGCCAAACTCGAAGACTTCCGTCGCGAGCATTCCGCTGAACAACTGCGGCGGATACAAGTGCCCAAGAGTCAGGGGCGCTTCGGCCAGGCATCGCGCCCAGAACGCTCCGATCAGCGGCGGGCGGCGCCGCTCCTGCCCCGGCTTCACCGAGTAGAGACCGAAGTGGAGCGCCAACGGCCAGAGCAGCACGTGCACGCGTTTTTCCTGCACGTTCAGGTTGCTCCAGGTCCGCTTGTGCAGTGCGGCGAGTTCGCGCAGTCCAACCGGCGTACCGATCGGACGCACTTCGAGCCGGCCCTCGAGGTCCGGCTGCTTTGCGGTGCGCGACGGAGCTTCCGGGTCGCGCTCGATGATCGCGACCTTGTCGTGCGCGATCTTCTCGATGGTGACGTTGGCTTCGGTGATTGTTTCCTGGGTGACGGTCTCGACGATCTTTTGGGCGGTTGGCGGCTCGGCGGCGCGGCGATGAACTCGCGGGGCGAGCATCGCCTCGATCAGGTCGCCATTCTTTTCGGCCGCCATCAGTGCACCCCGCAGCGCCCCCGAACCTCCGGCAGCGCCCAAATTACACGATCGACCTCGACTCTGCCGCTGCCCCCAACGGCTGCTCTCACGCCATACCGCAACGCGCGTCGAGCTAAATTAGCCTATTGCGGCTCGACGCCAACTGCCACGGGCGAACTGGCGACAATATAGGCGAATTGCTCGGTCAAGCGAAAGCATCGCAAAGCCCCCAAAATGTGACTTTATTGCATTCGGTCGGGCGGCGACCCTCAGGAGCAAAGCAAAACCGGCGCCCCGATCGGAGCGCCCTTCCCCGCCTTTGCTCGATTTTCCAGGCCGATCTGTCAGCCAATCTTCGCGTAAACCGACTTGATCTGCGTGTAGAGATCGATTGCGTACTTGCCAAGTTCGCGGCCGAACCCCGACTGCTTGTAGCCGCCGAACGGGGACATCGGATCGATCATCCCGTAGGTGTTGATCCACACGGTGCCAGCCTTGAGCTTGCGGGCCACCTGATGCGCCCGGTTTATGTCCTTGGTCCACACCGCCGCGGCCAGGCCGTAAGTGGTGTCGTTGCCCTGGAACACGGCGTCGTTCTCGTCCTTAAACGGGATCGCCGACGCCACGGGGCCGAAGATCTCCTCGCGAGCGATCTTCATCTGGTTGTTGACGCCGGTGAAGACCGTCGGCTGCACGAAATAGCCGCGCTCCTGCTTGCCGACGTCGCCGCCGGTCTTGGCGGTGGCGCCCTCGGCCTTGCCGATCTTCAGGTAGCCGGCGACGCGATCGTGCTGCTCCTTCGACACCAGCGGGCCCATCCGCGTGCCCGGATCGAGACCGTTGCCGAGCGTCAGCGACTGCGCCATCTGCGACAGCGAGTCGGTAAACTGATCGTACACGCCCTCCTGCACGAACACGCGCGACCCCGCGCAGCAGACCTGGCCCTGGTTCATGAAGATGCCGAGCATCGAGCCAAACACGGCGCCCTGCATGTCGGCGTCGGGGAAGATGATATTCGGCGACTTGCCGCCGAGCTCGAGCGACACGCGCTTCAGGTTTCCGGTCGACGCTTTCAGAATCAGCTTGCCAACCTCGGTCGAGCCGGTAAAAGCGACCTTGTCAACGTCGGGATGCTCGGCGAGGGAGCTGCCGGCGCCCGGCCCGAATCCGGTAATCACCTGCACTACGCCGTCGGGCAGGCCGGCCTCGCAGATCAGCTCTCCGAGCCGAACTGCGGTCAGCGGCGTCTGCTCGGCGGGCTTCAGGATCACGACGTTGCCGCATGCGAGCGCGGGCGCAATCTTCCACGCCGCCATCAGCAGCGGAAAGTTCCACGGAATGATCTGTCCGCAAACGCCTACCGGCTCGCGCAGCGTGTAGTTGAACATCGAGGGATCAGACGGATTGGTCTCGCCGTAAATTTTGGTCGCGAAACCGGCGTAGTAGCGGAAGGTCTCGGCGGCGCCCGGGATGTCGATATTCTTCGACTCGAAAATCGGCTTGCCGTTGTCGAGCGTCTCGAGCTCGGCCAGCTCGTCGGCGTGCTGCTCGATCAGGTCGGCAATCTTGAGCAGGAAGCGCGTGCGTCCGTGCGGGCTCATCGCGGCCCACTTGCTGTCCTCGAACGCCTTGCGCGCGGCCTTCACCGCCTCATCGACGTCGGCCTTGTCGCCCTCGGCCACCAGCGCCAGGACTTCCTCGTTGGCCGGGTTGAGGGTCTCGAAAGTTTTGCCCGATTTGGACGGCACCCATTTGCCGTTGATTAGAAGTTTCTTGGGCGAGCTCTTGAGAAACTCAAGCGCTGCGCTCGATTTGGCGCCGCGGGCGGCGCTTGCCAGTGACGGTGATGCTCCCATAGTTCCAATTCTCCTGTCGGTGATGTGTCGCGAGATTTCGCCGGGGCCGCGCTTTCGCTCAGATCCCCGCGCGCCCGGTCCAATGCCTGACTAACACTGGGACTCTAGTAAATCGAGACTGATTCAGCAAAGCAAAAAATTCCGCACTCGTCTCGCGCAGAACGCGCGTAAGATCGCGCGCCGGGATTCTTCGCGCCGCAGACTCCGCTCTAGAATGACACGGAGAGAGTGCGCTCGCTCAGGAGTGACGCGAAACGCTAAGCACTCACCACCGCTTCGCGTCTTCGCGCCCGAAGTTCTAA
>DASQHV010000169.1:0-3799 GCA_035631915.1 Candidatus Acidiferrales bacterium
GGGCGCGGTTGTGCACGTCGTGATGGCGGCGCCGCGCGATTCGCTGGATCCGTATACGTGGTGGTTTCCGATCGTCGGCAGCGTTCCTTATCGAGGCTACTTCGACGGACGCGATGCCGACGCGCAAGCCGCGGAGCTTGAGGCCGACGGACTCGACACGCTGGTGCGCCCGGCCGTCGCGTTTTCCAGCCTGGGATTTTTCGACGACGCGCTGCTATCGAATCTGCTGAAGCTGGACCGCGTCGAACTGGCCGGCGTTATCATCCACGAGCTGTTCCATCGAACGTACTATCTCGCAAGCGACGCGATGTTCGACGAGTCCGCCGCGACCTACGTCGGGAGCGCCGGCGCCGTCGCATTCTTCACCTCCACTGAGGGCGCATCGTCCGCGGATGCGATCGCGGCGCGCGGAATTCTCGAAAGCGACCTAAAGTTCGCGCGTTTCCTGCTCAAGGAACAGGCGCGTTTGCTCCAGATCTACATGAGCGATCGTCCGGCCAATGAAATTCTGCAGCAGCGCGAGGCCGCGTTCGCCGAAATCAAGGCCGACTATAGTCGCCTTGCGCCGACTCTCTCCGGGCTGGAACGTTTCGATCTGGACAAGCAGCCGCTGAACAACGCAGTGCTGGTGAACTACCTGATCTACTTTCACGATCTGGACAATTTCGCGGCGCTGCAAAGAATGGAGAACGGCGATCTGCGAGCCACGATTGAGCGAATCATCGCGCTTGCGCGCGCCCATCCTGAAGATCCGTTCTACGCCGTTTGGGAGGCGACGCGCTCCGCGCCCCGCGAGGCATCGGGGAACTAGGCTTTGATTGCCGCCGCGATCGCGCGCGACAGCTCAACTTCCTGTCCGCCGAAAAAGTGATCGGCGCCCGCGATGAGTTCCAACTTCGCCGCCGCGCCGATTTTCTGCCGCAGGCTCTGCAAGCCAGCCGCCGGCGAGTATGAGTCTCGATCGCCTGACACCAGCAGCAACGGTTTCGACGCATCGGGCGGCACGCGCACGTCCGTCATCGCGATCGGCAGCGCCACCGCGACGATCCTCGCGACGTCGCTCCGCTCGTAGCCCGCACTCAGCGCGACCATCGCACCAAACGAGTACCCCGATATCAGCGCGTCGCCCTTGCGGACACCCGGCTGCGCGAGCAGATGCGTCAGCGCCGCGCCCGCGTCGGCGACTTCGCCCGGACCACCGTCATGCTCGCCTTCGCTGGCGCCGACGCCGCGAAAATTGAAGCGCAGCGTCGCGTACCCGCGTTCCCACAGCGCCGCAAGGATCGCGTCGACGACGTTGTTGTACATCGAGCCGCCGTACATCGGATGCGGATGACAAACTACGGCGCCGGGCGCGTCACCGCCGGGATTTGCCAGCAACCCTTCGAGCGTCAGGTCGCCCGATCGAAAAGTGACGTGCGCTTCGTTCATCGCCGATTTCGACAACGAATATTCCTTCCGCTGCGCCAAAGCCAGAACGAGTGCTGACCGCACCGGCTCTGGACGCGGTCGAAAATGCTGCGTTGCGCTAGCCCATGCAAGGCGACTATAAGTTTTGCGGGGACTCCGGATTCGAATTTCTGATTCGGCGCTCGGGGAAACACGATGAAAATCAGCGCTTTGGCTGCCGCACTCGCGATTCTGCTCGGCACCTCGATCGATGCCTCCGCCGTATCTCTCACCCTCAACGGCAATGGCGCCTCCGTGCAGATGGAAGACGCTCAGGCTGTTTACGCCAGCGACGAGAGCGGCGTTTCCACACTGATCACGGCGGTCGGGATGACCGCGCCAGGCGGCGGAACGGTATCCGAGGTCGGCGTGCCGTCGATGATGCCCGACGGCCGCGTAATCTTCGGCGCCGAGACCCAGCCGAAAGACATCAACCTGAAGCCCAAGTGGAACATCTACATCGGCAACGCCGACGCCGTTCCCAGCCATCGAATGATCGCGCCGCTCACGCTCAAGACGCTGAACGACGATTGCAATCCGGCCTTCAAGGGCGACCCGTATCCGGTTGCCGACGCGGACGGAAACATCGCGTTCATGTCGATGGTGCCGCACGGACGCGACGCACTGTTCTTCTATTCGCACGGTACGCTCACGTGCCTGACCAAAGCTGGCGCCAAGACCAACGAAGGTCACGAGATCGCGGTGCTCAGTTTCGGAAGCCCGCAAATCAGCGACGACGGCCAGGTGGTGTTCAATGCTTTTCTGAGCGATAGCAGCAAAACTGCGCCCGGCCCCCATCGTCAGGCCCTGCTCATCGTCGCACCGACACATGGAATCTCCGAACTCGCAGTCGAGGGCGAGTACGGACCAAATCACACGCTCTACCAGCGGCCATTCGGTCTGCCCGCGGCGCTTCCGTCTTCGAACGGGACGCTCGTTGCATTCACCGCAAAGTCACCAAGCGGCGCAGCGCTCTATCTGTACAGCGGCGGCTCGATGGCGCGCGTGATGTCGACGGGCACGCTGACGCCAATCGGCCCGGTATCGTACCTGTCGCCGGGGCGCCCCGGCCTGATGGCCGACGGCACCACCGCAGTGCTCGCCGGGTGCGCTCGCACGCCGGCGATATTCCGGCTCTCGCGCCAGCGGCTTGATTTGCGCATCCAGCGCGGACAGTTGACGCCCTTCGGCACCGAACTCGAGTCGTTGGGCGACCCGGTGCTGACGGCGTCGGGCGCGATGTTCGTCGGCGCGACCGATTCCGACGATCGCGAAAAGCTCTACGAGCTTTCCGGCGACGACGCCTTCTTCGAAGTTGGCGAAGCTGAGTTGATTTATCGAATCGCGATGACCCAAACGAAGCATCATTCGATCTTCACCGGCACGCTGACGGTGAATCAGCACGGCGACTTCGCGTACCTGGGCGGCAAGTAGCCGCGGCCTCTTCGCAACGCAAACACGGGAGCGGTCGGGCAGACCGCTCCCTTTGATTTTGCGCGCGCCCGCTTTTCTGAGACTGCTGTTCCTGCCATTTTAGTTCGATGGCAGAACATTCAAAGTTCATCCCACTCACCCCGAAGATCTACGAATACGCCGTCGCACACGGGCACAACGGCGACCCGCTCCGCGCGGAACTCGCCGCCGAGACCGAGAAGCTCGGATGGGTCAGCAGGATGCAAATCGCCGCCGAGCAAGGCACGCTGATGGGCCTGCTGGCAGCTGCGATTGGCGCGCGCTCGGCGGTCGAGGTCGGCACCTTCACCGGATACAGCTCGCTTTGCGTCGCGCGCGCGCTGCCCGCCGACGGCAAGCTGCTCTGCTGCGACGTGAACGAGGAATGGACCGACCTCGCGCGCCGCTACTGGGAGCGCGCCGGCGTCGCGGGCAAGATCACGCTCAAACTCGGCCCAGCCGCGGACACGCTGCGGGCGCTGCCCGCGTCGCACACCTTCGACTTCGCCTTCATCGACGCCGACAAATCGAACTATCTGATCTACTACGAGGAAATCCTGAAGCGCATGCGCCCGAGCGGCCTTATCCTGATCGACAACGTGCTCTGGAGCGGCGCCGTCGTCGACGCTTCCAAAACCGACGCTGACACCGCGGCGTTGCGTGCGATTAACGACTTCATCGCCGCTGACAGGCGCGTCGAAGCGGTGATGCTCGGTATCGCCGACGGACTGACGATCGTCCGCAAGAGATGAGCTACGGCTTGGCGTCCGGGCGCCTCCCCGGGAGAACGAAATAAATTCGCTAAGCGAAATTCGAACACCGAGACTGATCGGTGTCGCCGCCGGACCCAGTCACTTCGCCGAGATGCGGTCGATTCACGGCGACGCGCGTGCGATGG
>DASQHV010000170.1:0-3699 GCA_035631915.1 Candidatus Acidiferrales bacterium
CGAGAAACCGAGTTCAGCGGCCAGTTCCCGCGACAGTGAGAGAGCCAAGGCCGAAGCGAGTCAGCAATCCGCGGACAAGCAGCAAGAAACGGAGGATTCGGAGCAAGCGGAGGCGCGCGGTCACGACGAGCGCGACGCCGCGCACGATTCGTCGGCCGCGGTCGCCGCGGAGACGCCGGGAATTGACGGCGCGCGCGTAGCGCGGATGCGCGCGATTGAGCGGCTGCCGTTCGAGAATTTTTCCGACCTCGACTACGATGCGGCGCGCGACGCGCTGACGCCGCTGATTCGGCGCTTTCGGATTCGCGTCGGGCGGCGCTTGCGCCTCTCGCGAACCGGCAGAATCGACTTCCGCCGCACGATTCGCGCCGGCATGCAGCGCGGCGGTGCGCTGATCGATCTGAACTTCCGTGCGCGCCGTCCGCGCCATATCGATCTCGTGATTCTCGCCGATCTCTCCGGCTCGGTGCGTTACGCGGCGCAGCTGATGCTGCAACTCATTGGCGGCGCGCGCGAATGCTTCCATCGCGTCACCAGCTTCGTTTTCGTGGATCATTTGGCGGAGGCGGACTTCGAGCAGGGTCATCTCGTGACCACGCCGGCGCTCGACCTGTACGCGCGCTCGGACTTTGGCCGCGTGCTCGGCGAGCTGTGGGAGCGGCGCGCCGGACTGCTATCGCGCTCGACGCTGATGGTGATAATGGGCGACGGGCGCAACAATCGATTGCCCGCACGCGCCGACTTGCTCCGCGAGATCGCGCGAATCTGCCGCGGCGTCGTGTGGCTGAATCCGGAAGATCCCGCGCGCTGGGGCACCGGCGACAGCGCGATCAAGCAGTACGCGCGCGAGATCGGCGCGATCGTCCCCTCGCGAAATCTGCACGAGTTGCAGTCGGCGCTGCTGAAGGTCGCGTAGCCGAAGGGCGAAGCTTCCCGGCGCTATTGAAGGTCGAACAGCTCGCGCATCTTGGCAAAGAGCCAACGATGCGCCCCGCGCTTGCCATTGGTCGAGTCGGCCGCCGACAGCCATTCCAGCCGTTCCTTGTTGCGCACCGCGATGATGTCGCCGATGGCCGTCACGGTTTCGGGATGTTCCTTGAACAGGCGGCGCAACCCTTCGCGGTCCATCTCGATCACTTCGATATCGGTGACGGCGCGCACGCTTGCGCTCCGCGGGTCGCCGGTCATCAGCGCCATCTCGCCGGTGAAATCTCCGGGATTGTAGTTGCGGAGATGCTTCGGCTTGCCGTCGGCGCCGTTCTGGAACAGCTCGGCCGTGCCGCTGCGGAAGATGAACATCGAATCGCCTTCCTCGCCCTGGCGTATCAGCAACTCGCCCGCGCCGAACTGACGGACGGCCGCCGCAGGCACCAGCGTCTTGAGCTCGTCGTCGGTCAGGCCGCGCAGAAATTCCACTTGCTTGAGCGCGTGCATCACCGCACGCTCCTTCTCGGCGTCCGCGCCCGACTCGACGTCGGCGCGCGCATCGCGCATTTGCAGAGTGCGGATTGGAAATGGAATTTCGATCGAATGTCGCCGCAGCGCGTACCACAGATGCGACACGACGCGATCGCGGACGTGCTCCTGTGCGCCGTAGTCGAGGATCCAGTACTTGATGCGATACTGGATCGAGGAGTCGCCGTACTCCCAGGCCAGGACCTCCGGCGGCGGATCGTGCATCACCTGCGGCACGTCGCGGAGCAGCTTCAACACAACTTCGCGAACGTGATTGGGCGGCACGCCGTAGCTGATGCCCACGGCAATTTCATCGCGCACGCCGCCGGTCGCGTAGTTGAAGAGCACGTCCTTGGCCATCATCGAGTTGGGAATCTCGAGCCGCTCATGGGCGCGCGTCATGATGGTCGTGGAGCGCCATGCGATTCCCTTCACCTGGCCGACGTGCTGCCCGCTGCGCACCCAGTCGCCCGGGTCGAACGGATGGCCCATCTGCAGCGTGAGGCCGCTGAAGATATTTCCCAAGGTTTCCTGCAGCGCGAAACCGAGCACCGCGCCGAGCACCGTGGTCGCGGTCAGCAGCGACAGCGGCTTGAAGCCGAAGTCGGTGTACGCGACGACCATCAGCACTATCGCCCAGCCCGCGAACATCACCAGTTCCTTCAGGATGGAGTTCGAGTGGACCTTGCCGCGCCGCGTCGCGCCGTCAACGACTTCGATCACGAGGCGGATCACGCCGAAGAGAAACAGCACAAACGCCACGACGGCGACTTTGTGCCCGATGTCGGCATTCGGGATAAGGCGCGAGACTCCATCGATTAGAATGCTGACGCCCAACAGCAGGAAAGTGGTGGAGGTAATTGCGCGCGTGCGACGGCGCACCGCGAACGCGGCAAGCAGTCCGAACGCGACCAGCATGCCTTCGACAAAGTCGCCGAATATCCGGTTCAGCAGGTCAAGCTGCAGCAGATCCTGGAGCGGGGTAGGCGCCATCGTTCAGATCCCCGCGGCCTCGGCGATTTCGTCGAGCAGTTTCGCCGCGTCAAAGTATCCGACCGCCACCTCGCGCGCGGCGCGCGCATGGCGCGGGTAGTCCGAGTTGATCGCCTTGATCGCCTCGACTGCTTCGTCGGGCGTGTCGAAGCCGAGCAGGCCGGCGCCGGTGGGAATGTACTTCTCGAAGCCGGTGCGCTGCGTGACCACCGGGCGTCCCGCCGCCAGGTAGCACACCGTGCGATCGCTGAACCATCCGGTGCGCGGGCGCACGTAGATATCCTTGGCCACGGTGAACTCGCCGCGCGACGAGCTGATGTAAGTGCGGTAGTCGTCGACGTCGAGCGACATCGGCACCGCCGGCGTAATCGTGAAGCCGCCCGCAAGCGCGCGTTCGTAGTCGGGTCCCGAGCTCAGGTTGGTGGCGAGTTCGATCGGTTGCTCGGCGCGCGCAGCGACCTCCAGCACCTTGCGGAAGCTCAGATGCTTCGACCAGTAGTAAGTCTCGCCTGCGATCACCATATCGCTGCCGTTATTCTGCCACGTGCCCACCGTGGTGAATGCGCGCGGCGCCGCGGGGCCCACCCCCGGACGCCATTCGTCGAGCAGCACCGGCGGCCGCGTCGGATGCCATTTAATTCCCGCGGCGGGCAACAGACAATCCGGCGCACCGATATTGTAGCCGTAGGTAAAATTCAGCTTGTGCGCCTTCGCAAAGCTGACGGCGGTGGGAATCTTGCGCGAGAGTTCCAGCTGATGCACGCCGGGGTCGGTCTCGAGATAGATGAGGCAGCGGGTCTGCTCGTGCTCCTGGCGCGGCTCGGTCGCTCCGCAGAGATTGACCACGGCGTCGGCCTCGCGAAACAGCTTCATGCACTCCTCGCGCGGCATCCCAAGGTACTCGCTGCGCACCGAATCATAGAATGCCCAGCGGCCGCCGAAGCCGTAGCGCTCCAGCACGTGGCCCAGAACTTTCAAATTGCGCGAAGGATCGGCGGTGGTGCTTTCGATCGTGGGATCGTACACGTACGCGCCGTGATCCTCGATGTAGTAGACGTCGAGCCCCAGCGCGCGAAATCCAATCAGATGGTGAAGCAACTGCCAGACCACCCCGGCGAACGGATATCGCGCCGCCAGATGCAGAACGACAATTTTGCCCTTGCGCTTGCCCTTCACCGTTTGCGCGGCGACCCTGGCGCCTCTTCCAGCATGATAGGCGGGCCGCCATCAAGATGATATGCGGCGGACGCG
>DASQHV010000171.1:0-10379 GCA_035631915.1 Candidatus Acidiferrales bacterium
CCGAGTGTCGCCGCACACAACACTTCCATCTTTCTTCATCGCGGATACGCGAGCCTTTTCGCATTCAGATTGCAACCTGAAGTTTTCACACGAGAACGGCCCACCGGAAGTCGTCAATACCAAAGTCCAGCCCACAAGCGCGAGCGCGGTGGCGTGGCGTATCTTCAACACCCCCTGATCGTCCATGCTTTCAAATTAGATCACTACCCAGTGCCGCCGCGCGCTTGTTAGCCGCATACCCGGGTGTTATTTTAATTGATTGCTCCTTGCTCCGACGTGGGGCTTAAATCCGAAAGGAGGACTTTGCCGGCGCATGCGCCGCTACGAAACTATCTTTATTCTCCGCCCTGATTCGGGTGACCCCCAAATCAAGGAATCCATCAAGCGTTACGAAGGGATTATCGCCGCCGGCGCCGGCGAGATGATCGAAACCGAAGAGTGGGGCGCACGCGAACTCGCCTACAAGATCAAGGGCGAGCGCCGCGGCTTCTACATCCGTCTCGACTATGTGTCGCCCGGCCCCGTCATGAACGAGGTCGAGCGCAACCTGCGGCTTTCCGACAACGTGCTGCGCTACCTCTCCGTGCTGGTCGACGACAATGCCGACGTCGCCAAGGCTCGCGAGGAGCTCGAGGCCCGCAACCGCCGCATGGCCGAGGCCAAGGCGGCCCAGGAAGCGCGCACTGCCGCCCTGATGGCCGCGCGCGAGGAACGCGCCGGCGTCGAGGACGCGCCCGACGCGCCACCGGAGATAGCCGAAGCGGCGGCCGAGCCCGAGGCCGACGACTCCGCCGGGCCCGACGGTGGCAGGCAATCGAATTGAACTCGACGGGCGGCTGGCGGCTCAGCCCGAGGTCCGCGTTACGCCTGCCGGCACTCCGGTCCTCAGATTCACGGTCGATTGCAGCGTGCCGGGCGAGGAATTGACGCTCACGGTCGTGATGACGGGAGACTCGGCGCTCGCGGCGAAGGCGCTGCTCGAACCGGGACGGCCGCTGCGGGTGGTCGGCAGATTGAGGGCGCTGCGAGCGGGGTTGAAAGCGACCGCGTCCGGGCCGGCGTTCGAGGTGGTTGCCGAATCGGTCGAGCTGGCGGACTCGTAGCCGCGTGGGAATTTTCAGGCGAACAGGAAATAGAAATCGGGAGCGCGAAACTCTCGCAAGGATTGGAAATGGCTGACGAAGAAAGAGATAGAGGCGGCGACCGGCCGCGCGAAGGAGGCGGCGGCGGTGGACGCTACGGCGGACCGCGCCCCGACGGCGACCGCGGCGAGGGTCGCGGCGGCGATGCGCGCGGCGGCGGGATGCGTCGGCGTTCCGGCGGGCGGCGCAAAGTGTGCCGCTTCTGCGCCGACAAAACGCTCAAGGTGGACTACAAGGACGTGCGCACGCTCGGCAGTTTCATCACCGAAGGCGGCAAGATAGTGCCCAGCCGCACGTCGGGCAACTGCGCCAAACATCAGCGGCAACTGGCGGTGGCGATCAAGCGCGCGCGCGTGCTGGCGCTGCTGCCGTTCTCGACGCTGGGAGTCTGAGCGCGGGACTAATCAATTGAGTCGCAAAGCTGTCATCGGGATGATTCGCGCGGCCGCGTTGGCGGGGGCGTTCTTCCTCGCCGGCGGTGCGATTCCGATGGTCGGCGGCGTCGCGATGATCCTGGCGCCGGCACCGATCCTGATTTACGCAGTCGGCCGCCCCAGCCCGAACCTCCGCACCGGTATCGCAATCGTTCTGGCCACGATTCTGGTCGCGATTCTGGCGGGACCCTACGCCGGCGCCGGCTATCTCGTGTCGTTTGGACTGGCGACCGCGATCCTCTGCTACATGCTCGAGGGGCGCTACCCGTTCGAGATGATTGCGGCGGTCGGGGCGGGTGCGATGGTCACGGCGTCGGTGCTGATGGCTCTGGCAGCGGTCGGCGGCCCCGACGCACTGATCAAGACCGTCCACGACGAGCTGATGCAGGGGATGGCGCGCGGCCAGGAATTCTACAAGCTGGCCGGGATGCCTTCGACGATCCCCGCCGACACCCAGACGACCATCATCGAGACCACGATGCGCCTGTCGCCGGCGTTTGCAATCCTGCTGACCGCCGCATCGATGCTGGCGAACATGCGGGTGTTCTGGCGATGGGCTGGGCCGCAGCGCCTGAGTTACAGCCTGTTCGGCGACCTGTCGCGCTGGTCCGCGCCGGAGTGGATGGTGTGGCTGCTGCTGGCGGGCGGCTTCGGTTTGTTCATCCCGGTCGGCGCGGTGCGCGACATCGCGCTTAACGGGTTCATCTGCGTGGCGGCAATTTATTTCTGCCAGGGACTGGCGATTATCGGATTTTATTTTCAGCAGTTGGCGGTCCCGGCGATCGTCCGCGGCATCATCTATTTTGTCGTGTTCGCGCAGCCGGTGGTGGCGGCGCTCGTCAGCATGGCGGGCGTCTTCGACATGTGGATCGACTTCCGGCGGCTTAAGCCCCCGAGCCCCGAGGCAAACAACCTGGGCGACTTCTTCTGAGGCGGAATGGAAACGAGGCGGTTAACACCATGAACGTTCAAGTCATACTCAACGAGGACCTGCCCAACCTGGGCCGCACCGGCGACGTGGTCAAGGTCCGCGCCGGCTACGCGCGCAACTACCTGCTGCCGCGCAAGCTCGCTGTCGAAGCCGATCAGAAAAATCTGCGCGCCTTCGAGCATCAGAAACGAATCGCCGCGCGCCGCCGCGAGGCCAAGCGCAACGATTCGCTCGCAATCAAGACCAAGATCGAGGCGCTGTCGCTCACGCTCCATGCCCGCGCCGGTGAGGAGGGCAAGCTCTTCGGCTCCGTCACCAATATCGACATCGAACGCTCGCTCAGGCAGGGCGGCGTCGATATCGAGCGCCGCAAGATTCACCTGCCCGAACCGATCAAGCAACTCGGTGAATTCACGGTCGCCATCAAGCTCGATTCCGAGGTCGAGGCCAGCCTGAAAATCACCGTCGCGGCAGAGGCTGAATGAGGACTTGCCCGATATGATCAAACTCTACGACTACCTGCCCTGCCCATACGGTCAAAAAGTTCGCATCGTGCTGGCCGAAAAGGCCCTGACCTACGATCTCGTCAGCGTCGATTTGACGCAGCACGAAAATCGCAAGCCGGATTTTCTGCGCCTCAGCCTGTTCGGTCGCGTGCCCGTACTGGTCGACGACGACACGACCATCTACGACTCGACGATTATCAACGAGTACCTCGAGGACGAGTACCCCGAGCCGCCGCTGCTGCCGCCGGTTGGCTCCAGTGCGATGCGCTCGCGGGCGCGCCTGTTCGAGGATTTCGCCGACACCTCGTTCACGCCCCAGGTCGGCCAGCTGATTGCGGAGCTTGCCAAGCCGGAGGCCGAGCGCGATCAGAACCGCCTCCAGCGGCTGCATCAGTCGGTCGAGCGCGTGCTCGACTACCTTAACCAGCAATTGGCGGGAAACAGTTTCCTGGCCGGAGACTTCTCGGTCGCGGACGTCGGCTTCGCGCCGCGGCTGCTGGTCCTGGGTGAGATTGGGATCGACGTGATGGGCAACAATCGCGGCAACGTCGACGCGTGGCTGAAGCGGATCCTCGAGCGGCCGAGCATCCGCAATTTGCAGGGCGTGGCGGCGGAGCCGGTCGCGGGCGCCTGATCGAGAGAGTGGAAATCAAAAAAACACGAGCGCCGTCCGGGAATCCCGAACGGCGCTTGCGTTAATGATAGGACGACGAATCTGGAGACGGTCTGCCTAGCCTAATCGATCGCCCGTCGAGTTAATAGCGGGATTCGGACATGCCCTCGTCGTCATCGCTGCGCGTCGGTCCGACGCCGGTCAGTCTGTACAGCAGCTTGGCGCCGAACAGCTTGTCGCCGATTCGGCCCTGCGATTTCAGGAATCCGCCTTGCCGCTTGCAGTGCGGGCATGCGATCGATCCGCTCAGTATGCCCGCGTTTTCGGCGGTGATTTTGAGGTCGAATTTGAACCCGCAGCCCGGATTCTGGCAAACTGTGCGGTACACCACGCCCTGGCTGCCGGTCGCTCTTGTTTCATGTCTGCTGACGGCTGTCTGCATAACAAATACCTCCTCTCATCCAGAGAGGTTTCGCCCCCACCGGCCACTGTAGCCGATGGTAGATTCTTAGACGTAAATCTCGTGGCAATGTTTCAAGCAAGCTGCGTGCCTTCCTTTTGAATTGGCCGTAGGCCGCAAAATCTAGTAAAATCCAATGGAATTCGCATCAGCACCGGTCCTGCTTAGTGTCGAATTTGTGTCACGGCGCGAATGTTCCTGCATTTTTTGCTACATCCGGCACAATTTGCCTGGTACGCCGCCGGGCATTCGACGAATCTCCACCGAGGCTATCGGCGACTGTTCCATCAACCTATACTTGGCGGGCTGATTTTTTCGCCGCTATGCAAAGAGTGAGACCCACAGGATTTCGGCCGGAATGAGAACCTTGGCGCTAGTTATGGCCGGCGGGCAGGGCACAAGGCTCCATCCGCTCACCCGCGACCGCGCCAAGCCCGCGGTTCCATTCGGCGGCAAATATCGGATCATCGACTTCGTACTTTCCAATCTGGTCAACTCCGGCATCTACGCGATCTACGTTCTGGTTCAGTGGCGATCGCAGTCGCTGATCGAGCATCTCAAGGACGGATGGCAGTTCGGCGGCATGCTGCCCGATCACTTCGTCATCCCGGTACCGGCGCAGATGCGGATGGGCGAGACGTGGTACCAGGGCACCGCCGACGCGATTTTCCAGAATCTCAATCTCATCGACGACACCAAGCCCGATCTGGTCGCCGTGTTCGGCGCCGACCATATCTACCGGATGGACATCCAGCAGATGGTCGAGTTCCACATGGATCGCAAGGCGGCAGTCACAGTCGCGACGCTACCGGTGCCGGTCGAGGAAGCGAACCAGTTCGGGATCGTCGGCGTTGACTCGGGGCTCCGCGTGTCGAGCTTCGAGGAGAAACCCGACAGCCCGAGCCAGATGCCGGGGGCGCCGGGACGCTCGCTGGCCTCGATGGGCAACTACCTGTTCAACCCCGAAGTGCTGCGCGAGGCGTTGATCGAGGACTCGATCAGAGAGAACAGCCATCACGACTTTGGCCGCGACCTTATCCCGGCGCTGATCGATCGCGTTCCTGTATACGCGTACAACTTCATGACCAATCGAATCCGCGGCGACTCGGAGATCAACCTCAGCTACTGGCGCGACGTCGGGACGCTCGACTCGTACTACGAAGCCAACATGGATTTGCGCGACGCGCGCCCGCACCTGAACCTTTACAATCCCTACTGGCCGCTGCGCACGGCATACTACGATCAGCCGCCGGCCAAGTTCGTGTTCGACGAGAACGGGCGTCGCGGCCTTGCGCTGCACTCGGTGATTTCGGAAGGATGCATCGTGTCGGGCGGCGCGATTCGCAACTCGGTGCTGGGCCGCTCGGTGAGGGTGAATGAGTACAGCTTGGTTGAAGATTCGGTGATCATGGACTACGCGGAAATCGGGCAGCACGCGAAAATCCGCCGCGCCATCATCGACAAGAACGTTTACGTCCCCGAAGGCGAGGAAATCGGCTACGACCTCGAGCGCGACCGCCAGAGATTTTTCGTCACCGACTCCGGCCTGGTCGTGATCCCCAAGGGACCCAAACGCGAGCGCAGTGTGCTTTGACCGAAGCTGCGACTCCTCGCATGACATCCGCATCGCCATCCCCGAACACCGAAGTCCTGCGCCAGGAGCCGCCGCGCGCGCGCGAAGGCGGTTCTAACGGTGCAGCGGACAGCGCCGGCCTCGACGCCGGCATCAAGCCGGACTTTCCCCTCCATCGCGGCATCTCGCAAAGCGCGCAACTGCACCTAAGCGTCAAGGATCGGTTGATCTACTGGGCGATGCTCGCGACGGTGCATGCGTTCAGCCTGCTGCCCGATTTCGTCCTCTACAAGATGGGCGTGGTCGGCGGGCTGCTGTTCTATCGCGTCGACAAGCGCCACGTGAAGATAGGGCTCCGCAACCTCGAGATCGCATTTCCCGAGCGGACCGATGCAGACCGACACCGAATCCTGCGCGCCTCGTACATCAACCTGGGCCGCACCGCCGCGGAGTACATCAGGCTCGGCGGATTTTTCCATCGCCGGCTGGTGCGCCGCGTCACCTACAATCGCCTCGACATCTGGAACGCGCTAACGCCGAAATATCCCGGCAAGGGCGCGCTGATCCTCACCGCGCACTTCGGCAACTTCGAGTTGCTGCCCGCGGGACACGCGCTGCACGGCTATCAGATCGGGCTGGTGCATCACACGCAGCGCTTTCTGCCCGGCGACGCGCTGATGACGTTCATACGTGAGCGCGTCGGAGTGCAGATCATCCGCAAGCACAAGGCGGCGCGCGAGATGCTGCGCACGTTGCGGCGCGGCGACATCATCGGAATTCCTCTCGATCAGAACGCCAAGCGCTCCGAGGCGATCTGGGTTCCGTTTTTCGGCGAGCTGGCGGCGACGCCGAGCGGATTCGATCGTCTTGCCATGATGGCGGGTTCGCCGGTGGTGCCCGCATTCATCGTCCGCCAGCCCGACGGGTGCAGCCACGTGATCGAGATCTACGAAGAAATTCCGCAGCAGCGGACCGGCGACAGGGAAGCCGACGCGATTGCGAACACGGCGCTGTACCAGAAAGCGATCGAGGAAATGGTGCGCCGTTATCCCGAGCAGTGGCTCTGGACGCATCGCCGCTACCGCACGCGGCCGGTCCGCGGCACGCCGTCGCTCTACGCCGACTGACGCCGCACTCCGGCAAGCGGCTTCAGCAGCAACAGCACAACGATCGCGACTGTCCACGCGGCGGCGCCGCCGATCATCGGCACCGGTCCCGCACCCGCGATCCACCACGGCAGCGCGCCGCGGCCGAGCACGATCTTTGGCCACAGCTTGGCGCCGAGCACGAAGCCCGCGTGCAGTCCCATCGACAGATAGACGCTGCCGGTGAGCAGAAACGCTTCGCCCAGCACGATCCCGAGCAGGAACAATCCAAACAAAACCGGAATCGCGGTCGCCGGATGACCCAGCTGATCGCCGCTATGCGCCAGCGTCGCGAGCCCGGCCATCGGTGAGTAGCCAGCGACGTAAAATTTCGCCGGCGAGCGCACCAGGTGGGCGAGCGCGTAAATCGCGGCGCTCGCAATCAGCGCGATACGCGCACCTAAATCAGCCTTCATCCCGCCCAACAAAAATGCGCGGAAGAAGGCTTCTTCGATAGCGGCGATCACGATCGCCGAGAGCAGATACTTCGGCACTCGCGAGACGACCCCGCCGAAACTCCCGATGCCGCCGGCGCCAACCGCCAGCGCCAGCGCCGTCAGGAATCCAATCGCAGCAAGAGACACAGCGAGGCCGCGCAAAAAGCGGGCGGTACTCTCCCGCGCGGAGCCGCTGAAGCCCTCGCGCATCAACTTCCACAGTTCGAGGCGGCGCGCGCAGACCAGCATCGCGAGCGCCATCGTCGCCATGATCGTGCGATCGAAAATTCGTGGAAACGGGAAGCGCCATCCGGCGGCGCCGACGACTACCGCCACGACCGGCGCGAGCACTACCGCCGCGACGAGGCCGGCTGCCAGCGCAAGCGCGAAATTTGCGCTGAATGAAGTTTGTCGATTCGTCAGCGCGGACGCTCCGGCGGGCGTTCAGGCGGGCGTTCAGGATCGTACTGCGGCTCGAGCGTGATCTCGACGGGACACGCGCGCGCCGGCGCGTTGACGATTTGCATCACCGCCTTGGCGACGTCGCCAGGCGAGAGCATCAACTCTCGATTGACGCGCTTGTTCGACGGGATGAGCGCCGTGTCGACCAGGCCCGGAGTGATCACACTGAGCTTGATCCCGTGCTGGCGCAGTTCCTTGAACGACGCGCGCGTGAACGCGACCAGCCCCGCCTTGGCCGCCGCGTAAACCGCCTCGCCCGCGGGTGCGCGATGCGCCGCGCTCGATGCGATATTGACTATCGCGCCGCCGCCATGCGCCGACATTTGAATCGCCGCCAGCCGGGTCATCGCGATCGGCGCGCTAAGATTGACCGCGATTATTCGCTCGACGTCCTCGGCGCGTAGCTTGGTCAGCGCGGTGCGCGGCGGCGCCCATCCGGCGTTGTTGACCAGCACGTCGACACGGCCGAAATGCTCCAGCGCCGTGCTCATCAACGTCTCGGGCGCCTCGGTGCTGACGAGATCGATCAGCACGATCAGCGCCCGGTTCGCCGGCAATCCGGTCAGGGTGCGAGTCTCCTGCAGTTCCTCGACGGTGCGCGCGGCGATGCACAGCGAATAGCCCGCGCGGGCCAGTTCGATCGCGACTGCGCGCCCGATTCCGCGGCCGGCGCCGGTCACGAGCGCGACGCGATTCTCCGCGGCGGCAGATTTTTCGCCCGCACTCACAGCGGCCCCGCGCATTGGCATCCGGCTTGCACTAGTCCAATCGCTCGCACAGACTGACGATATTATCCGGGCGGCCGCAGGTGGGGAACCAAATCATCCCGGGCCCGAAGTGAGAGATAGATGAATCCGCAGGTCTTCCGCGAATACGACATCCGCGGCATCGTCGCCGACGACTTCGACGACGCGTTCGTGGTCGATCTTGGTCGCGGCTACGCCACGCTGCTGCATCGCGCGGGCAAGCGCACCGTCACGCTCGGCCGCGATTGCCGGCTCTCGTCGGACCGGCTGCGCGACCGGCTGGCCGAGGGCCTGCTCGACGCGGGCATCAACGTGGTCGACATCGGCGTGGTGCCGACTCCGCTGCTTTATTTTTCGGTCCTGAGTTGGAAGATGGACGGCGGCGCGATGATCACGGGCAGCCACAATGCGGCCGAGTACAACGGCTTCAAGCTGGGCGTCGGCCCGACCACGATCTACGGCGCGGAAATACAGCGGCTGCGTGAAATTGTCGAGCGGCGGGACTTCGTGAAGTCGGGCAAAGCGGGCGCGCTGTCGGAACGTCCCGTGATTCCCGACTACAACGATTTCATCATGTCGCAGTTCAAGCTCAAGCCGGGGCTCAAGGTCGTCGTCGACGGCGGCAACGGATGCGGCGGCGTGGTCGCGGCGCCGTTGATGAAGCGCCTCGGGCTCGACGTGGTCGAACTTTACATCGAGATGGACGGGCGCTTTCCCAATCATCATCCGGACCCGACCGTCGAAGCGAACATGCGCGATCTGATCGCGGCGGTAAAATCGAATCGCGCGGCAATCGGAATCGCATACGACGGCGACGCAGATCGCGTCGGCGCGGTGGACGAGAAGGGCAAGATCGTCTGGGGCGACGAGCAGATGGTCGCGTACTCGCGCGCGATTTTGAAGGAACGGCCCGGCGCAACGATTATCGGCGACGTGAAATGCTCCAAGCGGATGTACGACGACATCGCGCGCCACGGCGGCCGGCCGGTGATGTGGAAGACCGGGCATTCGCTGATCAAGGCCAAGCTCAAGGAGGAGCACGCGGCGCTGGCGGGCGAAATGAGCGGCCACATGTTTTTCGCCGACCGCTACTTCGGCTTCGACGACGCGATCTACGCCTCGTTCCGCCTGCTCGAGATCGTCAGCCGCGAGGGACGCGGGCTCGGCGCGATCCTGGCCGACCTTCCCCCGAGTCATTTCACGCCCGAGATCCGTATCGATTGTCCTGACGATCGCAAATTCGAAGTCGTGCGCAAGGCGGCGGACTATTTTCGCAAGCATTACGAGGTGATCGATATCGACGGCGTGCGCGTGAATTTCCCGGACGGATGGGGCCTGGTGCGCGCGTCCAACACGCAGCCGGCGCTGGTCACGCGGTTCGAAGCGGTCAGCGAAAAGCGGCTCGCCGAAATCCGCGAACTGTTCGACGCCAAACTCCGCGAACTCGGTGCGATCTGAGCCGCGCATGAGCGCAACCCCGGCGCCGCGCCCGCGAGCGTCGGCACTGATCATCGCCGGCGGCCGCGGCACCCGCTTCTGGCCTGCCAGTCGCGAGGCGCGGCCGAAGCCGCTCTATTCAGTTGCCGGCGAGCGCTCGCTGCTCGCCGATACGGTAGCTCGACTGCAGCCGCTGATATCACGAGAGCGAATCTTCGTGCTGGTCGCGGCCGCTCATCGCGCGCCGTTTCAGCGTGCGCTCCGTGGCCTGATTCCCGCGCGCAACCTGATCGTCGAGCCGGTGGCGCGCGGCACCGCAGTCGCGATCGCATACGGCGCGGCGGTAATTCGCCGCACGGTGGGTGAGGGAGTAATCGCAGTGATGCCGGCCGATCACCTGATCGCGCCGGCGACCGGCTTTCGGCGAACGCTCGCAAGCGCGATCGCTCTGGCGGAGGCGCGCGACGCGATCGTCGTGATCGGAATCACACCG
>DASQHV010000172.1:0-6972 GCA_035631915.1 Candidatus Acidiferrales bacterium
CACGCGGCGTCCCGAGCCGGGCGGTCGCGCGCTGCTGGCGCTGCTGGCGTGCGCGGCGGAGAACCTTTCGGCGCGACGCTTCGCCGAGTATCTCTCGCTCGCGCAGGTGCCCGACCCCGGCGCCTCGCACGACGACGCGCCGGTCGCCGCCGCGGGCGAGGCCGAGCTTACCGCAGAGCCGCTCGCCTCGGACCTCGACGTCGAGCCGGAGGCCGCTGCGCCGAAGGTCGAACTCGAAGCCGTCGATCCTGTACCCGTCGTTGAGGGGACCGTGCGCGCGCCGTGGCGATGGGAGCAGTTGATCGTCGATGCGGCGGTGATCGGCAGCGCGGAACGTTGGCAGCGGCGGCTCGCGGGGCTGCGCAACGAACTCGCGGCGCAGCGCGCGGAACATGTTGAGGACGACGCGCGCGCGCGGGCGATCGATCGGCGAATCCTCGATCTGGCGCATCTGAGCCAGGTGGCGATGCCGATGCTCGAGCGGCTCGGCGCCGCGCCCAACGGCGGCACGTGGGCCGACTGGCTCAAGTATTTGCGCGGCCTCGTCGATGCGGCCGTCCGCGATCGCGCTGTGGTGCTCGCGGCGCTGGCGGAACTGGAGCCGATGGCGCCGGTCGGTCCGGTCAACCTCGACGAAGTGCGGATGGTGCTGAACGATCGGCTCGGCCGCCTCGAGGCGCCCCGCCGCCGCCGGCGTTACGGTGCGGTGTTCGTCGCGTCGCCGAATCGCGCGCGCGGACTTTCATTCGACGTCGTGATCGTGGCGGGCCTTGCCGAGCGCATGTTTCCGCGCAAGCTCACCGAAGATCCGATCCTCAAGGATTCCGATCGCGCGCAGCTCAGTCCCCTGCTCGAGCGCAACGAAGACCGAAGGACCGCGGAGCGGCTGGCGCTAAGGATTGCAGCAGGAGCCGCCGACGCGCGCGCGATGTTCAGCTATCCGCGCGTCGATCTCGACCAGGGCCGGCCGCGCGTTGCGTCGTTCTACGCGCTGGAAATTCTCGGCGCGGCCGAGGGAAGACTGCCCGGCTTCGACGAGCTGGCTCATCGCGCGTCATCCGAGCGCACGGCGGCGCGGCTGGGCTGGCCGGCGCCCGAAAATACTGACGACGCGATCGACGACGCTGAGTTTGATCTCGCAGTGCTCGACAAATTGCTCGACGCCGACGCCGAGACCACCGTCGGCGCCGCGAATTATCTGCTCGGCGCAAATGAGCATCTGGGGCGGGCGCTCCGCGCGCGGGCGCGGCGCTGGCTCAAGCGATGGACCCCGGCCGACGGGCTGGTCGATCCGGAGCCGGGCGCGATGGCGGCGCTCGCGCGGCATCAACTTTCCGCGCGGCCGTACTCGCCGACCGCGCTGCAGCATTACGCGGCGTGCCCGTATCGATTTTTCCTGCAGGCGATTCATCGTCTGGAACCGCGCGAGGAGCCGGTGGCGATCGAGATGCTCGAGCCGCTGACGCGCGGCGGCCTGTTCGCGGAGGCGCAATACGAAATCCTGACGGCGCTGCGCGAAATCGACGCGCTGCCGATCGCGCCTGAGAATGTCGAAGACGCGTCGGACTTGCTCGACGAAAAGCTCAGCGAGGTGGCGAAGCGATGGCATGACGACCTCGCGCCCGCCATCGAGCGCGTGTGGCTCGACGGTATCGAGTCGATTCGCGCCGACCTGCGCGAGTGGCTGCGGCGCGCTGCCGACGACTCCGAACATTGGACGCCCACCTGGTTCGAGCTCGGCTTCGGGCTGCACGATCGCAAGCAGGCCGATCCGGCGAGCGCGCCCGACCCGGTGCAAATCGACGGCGGCATCAGGTTGCGCGGCTCGATCGATCTCGTCGAGCGCGGCAGCGGCGGGCGCATCCGCGTGACCGATCACAAGACCGGCAAAGTTCGCGCGGCGAAGGATTTTGTGATTGGCGGGGGCAAGACGCTGCAGCCGGTGTTTTACGCGCTCGCGGCGGAGCGGGTGCTGGAGGCGCCGATCTTCGCGGGGCGGCTTTACTACTGCACGGCGGCGGGCGGTTACGAGGAGCGGACGGTCGAAATCAACGAGGCGGCGCGAAAATCGACGCGCGACTTTACTGCGATCGTCAACGAGGCGCTCGCGGCCGGCTTTCTGCCCGCAGCGCCCGACGCCGGCGAGTGCGAATGGTGCGACTATCGGCGCATCTGCGGGCCTTACGAAGAGCGGCGCTCGTCGATGAAGCCGCGGCCGCGGCTCGCGGCGTTGAAGCGCCTGCGCGAAATGCGATGACCACACCTGCGACACCGATACCCTCCGACCAAGCAGTCCGCGATCGGATTCGCGACGACCTGGACACCACGCTGATCGTCGAAGCGGCGGCCGGCACCGGCAAGACCACGGCGCTGGTGAATCGAATCGTGGCGGTGATCGAGTCGGGGCGCGGCGAGCTGGCGCGAATCGTCGCGGTGACGTTCACCGAAAAGGCGGCCGGCGAGCTGAAGCTGCGGCTCCGCGGCGAAATCGAGCGCGCGCGGCAATCCAGCGCGGCCGGCAGCGAAACCCGCAAGCGCTTCGACGAGGCATTGAAGCAACTCGAAGAGGCGCGCATCGGCACGATTCATTCGTTCTGCGCCGACCTCCTGCGCGAACGCCCGGTCGAGGCGTGCGTCGATCCGATGTTCGAGGTCGCGCCCGAGGATGTCGCCGACGAGATGTTCGACGCGGCGTTCGACCGCTGGTTCCAACGCGCGCTCGAGAAGCCCGGCGAAGCGGTGCGCCGGCTGCTGCGGCGGCGAGACTTGGCGGAGCGCACGGGTCCGCGAGCGATCGCGCGGAGCGCGGCGCGTGAGCTGCTCAACTGGCGCGACTTCGACGCGCCGTGGCAGCGTCGTGAGTTCGCGCGCGACGCTGAAATAGACGCGCTGCTGGAAGAAATTACCGCGCTGGGAGAACTCGCGCGCAGCGCCGAGCCCGAAGATTGGCTGGGCAAGAGCCTGATCGACATCGCCAAGCCGGTGCGCGAGGCGACGCGGCTCGAGTCGGTGCGCGGGCGCGATTACGACGCGTTGGAGGCGGTGCTGGTCGCGCTGGTGCGCGGGCGGAAGTGGGACTGGAAGGGCTTCGGCAGCGGGTTCGGCGAGCTCACCCGCGACGAGCTTTTTGCGCGGCGCGCAGCATTGCGCGAGCGGCTGGAGAAGTTCCGCGACGACGCAGGCGCGAACCTGGCGCCGCTGCTGCGCGAAGAAATCTGGCCGGTCGTCGAAATCTACGAGGACCTAAAGCAACGCGCGGGCCGACTGGATTTCCTGGACCTGCTGCTGGTCGCGCGCAACCTGGTGCGCGACAGTGCGCCCGTCCGCGCCGAGCTGCAGGCGCGCTTCACGCACATCTTTGTCGATGAATTCCAGGACACTGATCCGCTGCAGGCCGAGATTCTGATCCTGCTTGCGGCCGACGACCCGGCCGCGTCGGATTGGCGCAGCGTGCGCCCACAGCCAGGCAAACTGTTTATCGTCGGCGACCCCAAGCAATCGATCTACCGATTTCGCCGCGCGGACGTCGCGCTCTACCAGGACGTCAAGCGGATGCTGCTCGCGCAGGGTGCGTCGCTGGTGCATCTTACCGTCAGCTTTCGCGCCACGCCGCGTCTGCAGCGGATGGTGAACGGCGCGTTTGCCCCGCAGATGGAAATTGAATCGGGCACGCAGCCCGCCTACGAGCCGCTGATGCAGTATCGCGCCGACAACGACACGCAGCCCGCGATCGTCGCGCTGCCGGTGCCGGAACCGTACGGCGACTTCGGCCGCGTGGTCGATTGGCGGCTCGATGAGTCGCAGCCCGACGCGATCGCGGCGTTCGCGCGCTGGCTGGTGAACGAGAGCGGGTGGACGGTGACCGAGCGCGAGGCGCCCGCCGTGCGCGTGCCGATTCGTCCGCGCCACATCTGCATCCTGTTTCGCCGGATGAACTCGTTTGGGCGCGACGTGACGCGGCCGTATCTGCGCGCGCTCGAAGCGCGGCATCTGCCGCACGTGCTGGTCAAGGGCGGATCGTTCAACGAGCGCGAGGAAGTCATCGCGCTGCGTAACCTGCTCGGCGCGATCGAACGTCCCGACGACGAGCTGCTGGTGTTCGCGTCGATGCGCGGGCCGGTGTTCGCACTGTCAGACGCCGCGCTGCTCGAATTCCGCGTGACCGTCGGCAGCCTGCATCCGTTTCGCAAGCTACCTGACGATCTGCCGCCGAGTCTCGCTGAGGTCGGGCGCGCGCTGAAGACGATTGGCGAGTTGCATCGCGGGCGCAATCGCCGGCCAATCGCGGAGACTCTCGCGATGCTGTTGGCGCGAACGCGCGCGCACGCGGGCATTGCGATTTGGCCCACCGGCGAACAGGCGCTCGCGAACATCATGCGCATCATGGACCAGGCGCGCCGCTACGAGGCGCGCGGCGGCGCCACGTCGTTCCGCGGCTTCGCCGACGAGCTGGAGGCGCGCGCCGAGCGTGAAGACGCGAGCGAAGTTCCGGTGGTCGAGGAAGGCACCGAAGGCGTGCGCATCATGACGGTGCATCGTGCGAAGGGGCTGGAATTCCCCGTCGTCATCCTCGCCGACCTCACTTGCAATGAGACGCGCGAGAAGGCGTCGCGCTATATCGAACCGGCAACGCGGATGGCGGCGATGGAACTTGCTGGATGCGCCCCGCGCGAGTTGCAAGAGCATGCCGACGACGAGCATAAGCGCGACGTCGAGGAGGCCGTGCGCCTGCTTTACGTCGCGACGACGCGCGCGCGCGATTTGCTTGTCGTGCCCGCGGTCGGCGACGGCGAGTATGACGGATGGCTCGCGCGGCTGAATCCCATGATCTATCCAGCGCAGGAAAATCGCCGCGCGCCGCTCACGAATCAGCCGCCCGGATGCCCCGCGTTCGGCGACGACAGCGTGCTGACGCGGCCGCCGCGGGCGCCCGGCAAAATCAAATCGGTTGCGCCGGGACTTCATCGCCCGCCATCCGGCGAGCCGCCGGTGGTGTGGTGGGATCCCTCGCGACTGATTCTTCATGTCGAAGAGGCGATGGGGCTGCGCCAGAACAAGCTGCTGCAGGCCGACGAAAACAAGCTGGTGTCCGAGCGCGGCATCAAGGTGCATGCGGAGTGGAGCGCGCGGCGGGCGTCGATGCTGGCGGCGGGCGCCGCGCCTATGGTGAGCGTCGCGACGGCGACCGAGCTGGCGATTGCGGCGCCGGCTGAGGGCCTGAAGTTCGCGGGCGAAATTGTCGTCGAGCAAACGACGCGCGCCGCAGGACGTCCGCACGGCAAGCGCTTCGGCTCGCTGGTGCATCTGACAATGCTGCGCACGCCGTTCGACGCCGACGCGGCGCGGGTGGCGAGCATTGCGACCGGTATCGGGCGAATCGCGGGCGCCAGCGACGAGGAGGTCCGCGCGGCGGCCGACGCCGTGGTCGCGGCGCTCGCGTCACCGCTGATTCGACGCGCCAGTGTTGCGCGCACCGTGATGCGCGAGTGCCCGCTGATGGTGCGGCTGGAAGACGGCACGACCGTCGAGGGGATCGCGGACCTGGCGTTCGCGGAAAACGTCAACGGCGGCGACTCGTGGACGGTGGTGGATTTCAAGACGGATCTTGAAATCGCGCCGCGGCTCGAGGAATATCGCGCGCAGATTGGTTTGTATCTCGAAAGTGTCCGGCAGAGCGCCGGCGCGACGGCATCGGGCGCGATTCTCTGGATATGATGCCGGCCGCGATTCGTCGCGCTTGGTGTCGTGGCCGGCTTTGTGGTGGAATCGCAAGCGAGGGAACGGAAAATGGCAACTGACATTATATATGGCGAGCGGGTGACCATCGGCGTCGACGCCGCTGCTAAGTCGGGCGCGTTGTGGCTCAGCGCCGCGGACCTGGAGCGCGCCAGCGGATGGACTCACAAGCCCGAGGGATTCTGCAAGGGCGACGTGTGCATCCCGGTGCCGGCGGCGCGCAAGGCTGAGTTTGTCGAGGGCGCGCGCTTCAACCTGGCCGCGCTCGCGGGATTACTCGGGCAGCCGGTGGTCGCCGACGAGGCGCATCACGCATGGAGCTTCGGCGAGGCGTCGGCAGAGCGGAGGCGCAAGCTGACGTCGCTCGAGGCGCCGGATTTCTCGCTGCCCGATCTTGCCGGCAAAATGCATTCGCTGAAGGAGCATCGCGGCAAGAAAGTTTTCGTCGTCTCATGGGCTTCGTGGTGAGGATGCCGCTTCGACCTGCCAGTCTGGCAGGCCCTCTACGAAGAACTCGGACCGAAGGGCTTCGTGCCGATTGCGATCGCGTTCGACAGCGGCGGCAACGCGGCGGCCGAGCCCTGGATCAAGGCAGCCAAGCCGACCTATCCGTGCCTTATCGATCGGCGTCACGTCGTCGCCGAACTCTACGACATGGTGAATGTGCCGACCGCGGTCTGGATCGATGAGCGCGGCAAGATTGTGCGTCCGAGCGAGCCGGCCGGCGTGACCGATGCGTTTCGGAAAATGAATCGAACCAACTTTTCGATACCCGACGATGCGATGACTGAGCTGCAGGCCAAGCGCAAGGCATACCAGGACGCGCTGCGCGATTGGGTTGCGAATGGCGCGTCGAGCCGCTACGCGCTCAGCGAAAAGGAAGTATTGCGCCGGATGCATACGCCGGACGACTCGCAGGTGCGCGCGGCGGCAAACTTCAGGCTCGGCGAATTTCTGTTCGAGCAGGGTCACGCCGACGCGGCGAAGAAATATTTCGAGGAAGCGAAGCGGCTCCGCCCCGAAAGCTGGAACTACAAGCGACAGGCGTGGGCGCTCGAGGATCCGATGAAGGCTGGCGGCCCCGAGTTCTGGGCCGCCGTCGATTCGCTCGGCGAGGGCAAGTACTACCCGGGCGCCGAGGACATCTAGGAGAACGCGCGCGGCGCGGCGAGTGAAAAGAGTCTCTGCGCACGATCCGAATCGCACAATTCTGGTCGTCGGATACGGCTCGCTGCT
>DASQHV010000173.1:0-1825 GCA_035631915.1 Candidatus Acidiferrales bacterium
CGCGCCTCGCTGCAGCGCACGATCGGAAGATCTATATGCGGTGGCGTGCCGCCGTCCGATCGACGCAGGGGATGGTTACGATGAACATCGAACCCGCGCCGGGCGGCGACTTCACGACGATCCGCGCGCCGAGTGCGAGCGCGTTGCGCTTCACGACGGCGAGTCCGAGCCCTACGCCGCGATGCCGGCGCGCGCTGGTGTCTGAGAGTTGAGTGCACGGCATGAAGGCCCGCTCGACCATCCCCGCGTCGATTCCGGGGCCTGTGTCGCTCACAACGATTTCGATTGCCGGGGCGCGCTCCGATGTAACAGCCGAGCGAATCGCGATCGTGACGCTGCCGGAGGGCGTGAACTTGATCGCGTTTACCGCCAGGTTCATCAGAATCGATTTGACTGCTCGCCGCCGCAAGCGAAATGTCGGCGGCGCAGAATCGAGATCCACTTTGACCTCGAGCCGATCAGAGTCGTTGGCGGCCTTTAGCGCCGGCTGCAGTTCGGAAATCAGTTCGTGAACGCGGATTTCCTCGTCGTCTTCCGGCTGGGCCATCGAATCCGCGACTGCGAAGTCCATCACGTTTTCGACAGTCTGAGCCAAATCAAGCGCGTTGGCGTTCATCCGCTCCATGAGGCGGCGGTGGCGCTCGTATGCCGCCTCGCCCAGGTCATCGCGCAGCATGTCGAGATAGCCGAGCATCGCCTGAACCGGCGAGCGCAATTCGTGCGCCAGGTTGGCCAAACTCTCCAAGTGTAGTCCGTGGTTCCAACGGTCGGGAGGCGCCTGCTCCCGAGGCTGATGTGCCAACTGAAGAGCTGGCGATCGCCTGGTGTCAAATAGATCGGCCACAGTTTCCTTTCAGCCTCTCGAACCTTCTGCCAGCTTCGCCGCTCAGAAGATTCACAGCGCGCGCTAAGCAGGCTTACTGATGTCCACGTTAGAGGACGGGCGGAATTGGCTGAATCGGGAACTCACCTAGTCGGACAGGAAAAAGTACCTAGACGGAGGTGAAAGAGTACCTAGGAGATCGGCCTGAAATTGGGTGGGACGCGCGCTAGCAGCAGCGATTTGGATTCCGATGATGCGCGGCGAGCGCCGCTTTCACCGTCCGCGATCGATCCCGCCGTGGTAGTGCAGCGAGCGCCGCCGAATCCATCCGCGCGTTGTTGAGCCGCCGCAGCTCCGTCGATAGTGCGGCGAGTGCGCGCCGCACGCGCCCGATGAATCTGCGATTCCGGGAAGCGACCGTCATGCCGCGACCTGCTGCGCGCCGCGCGCGCCGCTGCCCGCGCCGCGGATCAGCTTGATCCACACGCGGGTCGAGTCGGTGAGGATTACCACCACGACCACGATAAAGAACGCGGTCAGCGCCGCGTCGATTCGATCGTTCCAGACGAGCCGTGCGATTTCCGCCGCGCGCGCAGCCGTCACGCCCGGCGCCGCCGCCTCCCGCGCGAGCATCGCCGCGTGCGACAGAAATCCCACGTTAGTCATGGACGAGAAAATTTTCTCGACGCCCGCGGTCATCGTGACCGCGACCAGCCACACCAGCGGAATCATCGTCACGAACGCGTATTGTTTCTTGCCGCCGCGGATCATCGCGCTGGTCGCCACGCAGAGCGCGATCGTCGCGAGCATCTGGTTGGCGATTCCGAACAGCGGCCACAGCGAGTTGATCCCGCCCAGCGGATCGATCGTGCCGAAGTACAGGAAGTAGCCCCACGCCGCGACCACGATCGCCGACGTCGCGACGATATTCACGTACGACGCGCTGTCGCCGAGCGGCGCGTAAAGATGTCCGAGCAGGTCCTGGAGCATGAAGCGCGCGAC
>DASQHV010000174.1:0-3198 GCA_035631915.1 Candidatus Acidiferrales bacterium
CGTCGAGGACGAAAGGGCGAAATTGCGCCTGGTCGTCGAGGTGGCGCGTGAGGTCTGGCGCTGAGCAACGCGCGATGCTGTGCGGATTGCACCCGCAGCTTGAGAATGAAAACGTTGGCAAGGAGATAAAACGTGGCCGAAAATATTGTCGATCCCGAAAAGTTGATCGCATCGCTGCTCGAAGGCCGCTCGCGGCGGGAGGTGATGACGATCCTTGCGCGGCTCGAACACGGCGGCGCCGGCATCTACGAGTCGCTCGCGAAGAACGAGCGCAATCAAAAGGCGCGCGAGGCACTGCTCGCCGGCGCCAAACGCGAAGAGCAGAATTCCGTGCTGCTCAAGACGATGACGCAGGTCAAGGACAAGTGCGAGAAGTGCGCGCGGCCGCTCCCACTGCCGGCGGACGCGTTCTGCTGCTCGTTCCAGTGCACTTTCTGTCCCGACTGCGCATCCGCGATGACGCGCGCGTGCCCGAACTGCGGCGGCGAACTTTCGCCGCGCGAGAACCCGGCGTCGGCGTCAGCGTCGCGCTGACACTCAACCGAGGCAAACAGCATGCAATCAATCGGCACCGTCAAGGAGATCTGGCGCTACCCGGTCAAGTCGATGGCGGGCGAGCGCTTGAATCGGAGCCAGGTCGGCGCGCTTGGAATCCCAGGCGATCGAGGCTGGGCGATTCGCGACGAGAAAGCCGGCGAGATTCGCGGTGCAAAGAAGCTGTCTGCTCTGATCAGATGTCGCGCGCGCTATCTTGCGGAACCGACGGCGAGCGAAATCCCGCCGGCGGAAATCACCACGCCCGACGGCGCGAAGTTCCGTTCCGATTCCGCCGATGCGAGCGCGCGCCTTTCCGCGTTGCTCGGCCGCTCCGTGACGCTGTGGCCGATCCAGCCCGCCGCGAATCGCGATTTCTACCGCCGCGCGGCGCCGACAATCCCGACATGACCGTCGAGTTGCGCGAGATTTTCGGCCGCCTCGAGGATGAACCGATTCCGGACCTGGCGCAGTTTCCGCGCGAAATTCTGGAGTTTACCTCGCCGCTCGGTACCTACTTCGACGCGTTTCCATTTCACGTGCTGACCACCGCGACGCTGCGGGCGTTCGCGGCATGCAACCCGACGGGCAGCTTCGACTCGCGCCGCTTCCGCCCCAACGTGCTGGTCGAGACGAACGGCGGAATCGACGGCCTGGCCGAGGCCGGCTGGTCCGGGCGCACGATCAGAGTTGGCGAAGCGCGCATCAAGCTCGAGGTGCCAACCGTCCGATGCGTCATGACCACGCTTGCGCAGAGCGACCTGCCCAAGGACGCCTCCGTGCTGCGCACGATCGTGCGTGAAGCGGCGCAAAACGTCGGCGCATACGCAACGGTGACGCGCGCGGGAGCGATCGCGATCGGAGACGAAGTCATTCTCGAATAGCTCCCCGCGCGGTTTCGCATGCCGGACCTGCGAATCGAAATCAGCGGCGAACGGATTCCCGGCGCCGCCGCCGTCGGCGAAAATTCCTCGTTCATCGCGGTCGCTAACGCGCGACCTGTCGGCGCGTCAGTCGTGTCGCGAACATTTCCGAACACCACCAATCTCAGTTTCATTTCTCTGAACGGCGAGTGGCGCCGGCGCGCGATGCCGGACGAACCGCCGCTTGCTCCGATTGCACGCGACTTCGACGACGACGAATGGGATCGCGTGCTCGTGCCCGACAACTACGGACTGGAGCCCGCGCTCTCGGCGCATTTCGGGGCGGTGTACTATCGCAGGCATCTTGCGCCGCCGCTCTCGCCGCGATGCCGCCTGGAGTTCGACGCTGTCGACTATCTCGCCGACGTGTGGCTCGACGGGCGCCATCTCGGGCACCACGAAGGCTACTTCGCGCCGTTCGATTTCGACGTCACCGGACTGGTCGCTCACGGCTCGATGCTGACGGTGCGCGTACAGGACCCGTTCGAGGACTGGGCGCCGGACAAGCCGTTCACCGCGCACGCCAAGCGCGCGATCAAGGGCACGCTCAAGTATCACGACTCGCGGCCGGGCGGATTGCCGGGATTGAACACCCCGGGCTGGACGCCGCGACTGGCGCAATCGATGACCACCGGCGGTATCACCGGCAGTGTGCGTCTGCGTGGCACGGGTATCGCACGGGTCAACGCGCTGTTCGTGACGCCGATCGACGAAGCGCGCGGAATCGTGCACCTGGCGATCGTGATTTCCAATGACGGTGCGATGGACGTCGATGCGGACATCGAGCTCGGCGTGAATCCATCTTCGAATCCGCGCGAGCTTCACGAGGGCTGGCTCCGCGCGCGGCTGCTGCCGGGCGCCAATCGAATCGACGCGCGCGTTACGATTCCGAGTCCGCGTGTGTGGTGGCCGGTCTCTCACGCGGACCTCGGCCAGCCCGAGACCTACGCGATCTGGTGCGCGGTAAGCGTCGGCGGCGTGAAGTCGGACTCAAAGACCGTGCGATGCGGTCTGCGCACGGCCCGCGTCGAAGACGATCCGAAGCGGCTGGAGGTCAACGGCCGCAGCGTGTTCGTGCAGGCGGCGAACTACATCCCGCGCCAGCACTTCGCCGCGATCGACGTCAGCTCCGACTTCTACCGCCGCGACATGCGGCTGGCGGCCGCGGCGCATCTCAACAGCCTGGGCGTACACGGCCACTTGCAATCGCCGCATTGCTACACCGCCGCCGACGACGCCGGATTCCTGATCTTCCAGGACTTCGCGCTTCAGTGGCACTACGATTCCGGGCGCAAGACCAATCCCGCGTTCATCGACAACGCGTGCCGCCAGATTGCCGACATGGCCTACTCGTTGTGGAACCACCCGTCGATCGTTTACTGGGCCTGTCACAACGAACCAACCGCGATGTTCGTTCCCGATCAGCAGCCCGACGAGGACTACGACACCGACAACCAGATCCTCGACGAGGCGCTCGAGCGCGCGCTGCGCAAGGTCGAGTCGATGCGCCACGTCCATCGCGCATCCGGAATCGGCGACGACTTGCACCTGTACGACGGCTCGCTCTCCGGCGGAAACGTTTACGGCGTGCGCAAGCGCCGCTCGTGGTTTGTCAGTGAGTACGGATTCTGGACTCTCGGTCCGCAGTCATGGCGATGGAACGAGCTTGGCTGGCCGCCCGACGACTACCAGATGCGCAACTGGCTGTCGCGCCTGTCGTTCGGCCCCTCGACGATGAGCT
>DASQHV010000175.1:0-7028 GCA_035631915.1 Candidatus Acidiferrales bacterium
CAACATTCGCTTCGACTGGAACGTGGCGGGCGGCGCGACGATGGACGTGGGATGCTATCCACTCCACATGATTCGCCATTTTTCCGGCCTGACGCCGCGAGTAGTTCGTGCGCGGGCCGAGATCGGGCCGAAGAATATCGACGTGGCGATGGAGGTCGATCTGGAGCTGGCGCCGGGCGTAACGGCGCGGATGAACTGTTCGATGGGGAAGGATGCAGTGCTGAGCGCGTCATTCATAGCTCGTGGAGACCGCGGCGAATTGCAAGTCATAAATCCAGTCGGACCGCATTGGGGGCATCAGCTGACGCTCAAGACCGGTGCCGGCGAAACGAATGAAACCGTGCCGGGCGATACCTCGTACACGCATCAACTGCGCGCGTTCGTCGCGGCGCTGCGCGGCGAGGGCAAGTTTCCCACCGATGGCGCGGATGGAGTAGTCGGCATGCGCATAGTTGACGATGTCTATCGAGCGGCGGGATTGCCGCCCCGCGGAACTTGACTGCGAGTGCGTACTTCCTTCAGACAAGTGACTATTCGAGATTACTCAGTGGAGAAGGCGAATGGCTAGCGAGCAACTGAGCAAGGTAATCGAGCGAATCAAATCGCAACCGCAGAATCCGAACGCGTCGATCGAAGCGCGGCGCGCGGGAATGGAGCGGATCAGCGAGCGCGTGGCGCCGGATATAGTGTGCGAGAAGGTCACCGCAGGCAACGTCCCGGCCGAGTGGATTTCCGCGCCAGGAGCCAACACGCAGCGAGTCATACTGTATCTGCACGGCGGCGGATACGTCGTCGGCTCGATCAATACTCATCGCGCGATGATTGCCCGAATCGCGCGCGCCGCAAATGCGCGTGCGCTGGCGATTGACTATAGGCTCGCTCCGGAAAATCCGTTCCCAGCCGCGGTCGACGACGCAGTCGCCGCATACAAATGGCTACTGGCGAAGGGGCACAAGTCCAACAACATAGTAATCGCGGGTGACTCTGCGGGCGGCGGACTCACTATTGCGGCGCTGCTCAAGTTGCGCGATGCAGGCGCTGCGTTGCCGGCAGGCGCGGTGCCGATATCGCCGTGGGCCGACCTCGAAGGCAAGGGTGAGTCGATCCGCTCGCGGGCGGCGCGCGATCCGATGGTCACGCAGGACAACCTGGCGGGGTCGGCGAAGCAATACTACGGTAATCACGATCCGAAAGATCCGCTGGTCTCTCCGGTTCACGGTGATTTTCGCGGGCTGCCGCCGATGCTGATTCACGTTGGCGACGCGGAGATTCTGCTCGACGATGCGACGCGAGTGGCCGAGCGCGCGAAGGCGGCGGGCGTCAAGGTCGAGCTGGAAGTCTGGGACGATATGATCCACGTCTGGCACGTGTTCGCGAAGATACTGCCAGAAGGTCAGCAGGCGATCGACAAGATCGGGAAGTGGGTAGTCGCGCAGACCGGCTGACCCGGATAAAGACGCGGGGCTCGCGCCCCTCACCCCGGCAGGGGCCACTCCCTGCGCCCGTTGTAGGATCAGATGCGGCCGAAACGGCCTGTTGGGAAGTGTGGGCGCGAAGAGCGGGCCGTCGCGCGCCTCGTTACTTCGTCAACGCCGTGTAGCGCACGCCGGTCAATTGTTCGGAAACTTCCCAGAGTCGCGCCGCGACGGCCTTGTCGCCGGCGGCTGCGCTGTAGCCGCATTTTTTCGGGTAACCTGTCATCTCGGTGAACCCGTCGGGGCCGATGTAGTCGCCGCCGCGTACTTCAGGAGCGGTCGCAGCGTAGAGCGTCGGCAGCGCGCCCATCGCCGCACTTTGCGCGAACAACCGGTTGCTGTAGCCCATCAGTGTTTCGAAAAAAGCAGCACCCGACATCTTCGGCCCGGCGGCTTGCAGATTGGTCGCCGCGTATCCGGGATGGCATGCCACGCTGAGGAGCTTGACGCCGGCCGCGTCGGCCTTGCGCTGCAATTCGAAAGTGAAGAGCAGGTTGGCGAGTTTGCTTTGACCATACGCGAGCCATTTGCGGTAGCCATTCTTCCAATTCAGATCGTCGAAGCGGATTCGACCCGCCCGGTGTGCGCCGCTGGCGACGTTGACGACGCGTGCGCCGTCGGTGGCCAGGAGCGTGTCGAGCAGCAGGCCGGTGAGTGCGAAGTGGCCGAGGTGATTGGTGCCGAACTGCATCTCGAACCCGTCGGCGGTAAGGCGGTACGGCAGCGCCATCACGCCGGCGTTGTTGACCAACACGTGCAGCGGGATGTTTCGCGCGCGAAATTGATCGGCAAAGGCACGCACCGAGGCGAGACTGGAGAGATCGAGCTGCATCACTTCGACCGTCGCGCCGGTAGCGGCGGCGGCGATCTGATTCGCGGCGTCGCGCGCCTTGTCCAGGCTGCGGCATGCGAGCACGACGTGCGCACGCCTTCGCGCGAACTGAAGCGCTGCTTCATAGCCGATGCCGCTGTTGCCGCCGGTGACGATAATATTTTTGCCTGAAAGATCGGGTACGTTCTCGGCCGTCCAGTGATTGTTCGCCGCCATAGTCCACCTTCGTTCCGCTAAACCTGAATTGAGGCTATCGCAATTTCATCGCACGGGTGTAGATTGCGGCCAACTTAATCGCCTGGAAAAACCTGCGCGGCTGAGTTTCGGAGGCAAAAGAGACACATGCAATTTTCGAATCGAATCACGGAGATGCTCGGCGTCGAATACCCGATCGTGCAGGCGCCGATGGGCTGGATCGCGCGGGCGCAACTTGCGTCGGCGGTGTCGAACGCCGGCGGGCTGGGAATTATCGAAACGTCGTCGGGCGAGCTCGACGAGGTGCGCAAGGAGATCCGCAAGATGCGCGAGCTGACGGACAAGCCGTTCGGCGTGAATATCGCGCAGGCGTTCGTGCGCGACCCCGATATCGTGAAGTTCGTGATCGATCAGAAGGTCCGCTTCGTGACGACCTCGGCGGGCGATCCGGCGCGCTACTGCCGCGACTTGAAAGCGGCGGGGCTCATCGTGTTTCACGTGATTCCGACGCTCCGAGCGGCTCTGAAAGCGGTCGAGGCGGGAGTCGACGGGCTTGTGGTCGAAGGCGGCGAGGGCGGCGGGTTCAAGAATCCGCAGCCGGTGTCGTCGATGGTGCTGCTGCCGCTGGTGCGCGAGAAGGTCCGCGTTCCGATTATCGCGGCGGGCGGATTCGTCGACGGCCGCACGATGGCCGCGGCGTTCGCGCTCGGCGCCGAGGGTGTGCAGATGGGCACCCGGATGGTGTCGGCGGCGGAATCGCCGGTGCATGAAAACTGGAAGCGGACGATCGTCGCGGCGGCGGAGACCGACACCGTTTTCCTGAATCAGTTTTCCAAGCCGGCGCTGCGCGCGCTCAGAACGCAGAAGACGACGCGGCTCGAGCGCGAACCCGGGCCCAACATGATGGCGGAGTTCGGGCACGCCAAGGATTTGTATTTCGGCGGGGACATGGAGGCCAGCATCGCGCTGTCGGGCCAGGTCTGCGGGCGAATCGACTCAGTGAAGCCGGTCGCGCAGATAATCCGCGAGACCGTCGACGAATTTTTCGCGACCGTCAACAGCCTTTCGACGGCGTATGCGCACTGATCGCAGCTAGTCGGCTTCGGATCGAATTACTTCGCCTTGGTCTCCATTCCGAAACCGCCGGCCTCGAACCGATGCCCGTACACATCCTCGACGTAGTATTCCGACTGATAGGTCGCGGGCCGCGCGCCCCAGCCGAATTCCCACATCCATCCAGAGGGATTCTTGAAATAGAAAGAGTACATGTGATCGTTCGAGTGCTTGCCGGGAGCGATCGTCACCGGAATTTCGTTTTGGCGGACGATGTCGTAGGTCAGGCCGACGTCGTCCAGGTTGTCGACCTCGATCATCAGGTGATTGATGCGGCGCTCGGGGCCCGCGAGACCGAAGGCGACGGTGTGGTCGCGCTCGTTGCAGTGCATGAAGACCGGGGTCATGACTTGCTTGCCGAAGCGCATTTTGTATTCGACGCCGCCGCGCATCCCCAACAGAGTATAGAATCGATGCGCCGCTGCGACGTCCTTTTCACGAACGATGCAATGGCCCATGCCACCGGCGCCGGTCTTGAAGCGTCCATGCATCCCGCGTCCCGAGTGAAACGGCTTGCGGAATTGAACTTCGGGGCCGTGGAAGATTTCGACCGGCGTGCCGTCGGGGTCGTGCAGCTTCATAATTTCGAGGACATGGCGCTCGGTCGCTTCGTCTTCGGAACCGACACGAAACTTGACGCCGCCCTCCGACAACTGATTTTGCATGGCGCGGAATTCGTCGGCGCCGGCGACGCGAAAGCCGAGATACTCGAGGTCGTCGCTGTCGTTGGCGTGAAGCACGAGGCGATGATGCCAGTAGTCCATCCGCAGGTAGCATCGATCGGGCTCGCCGTCATCGCTCACTTCCATACCGACGATTTCGGCGGCGAAGTGCTTCCATTCGTCGAGCTTCTTTACCCCGATTCCCATGTAGCCGAGTTCTGTTACCTGGACCATATTTTCCTCACAGCGGCGGCGATGCGTGAACGTTTCGGTATTGCAAAATATAGTTGAGCGACTATAGCACGACCTCAATAAAGTTTGGTCCTGCAGTCTTCAGCGCGTGATCCAGGTGCTCCACCAGGTCCTCGGCAGACTCCACGCGGACTGAGTCCACGCCGAATCCGCGTGCGAGCTGAGCCCATCCGATCTCGGGCGGCGCCAACTCGGTGAGCGAGCGCGCGTTGTGGCCGGGCTCGGTGTTTCCAGCGCGCGCCGATTCCATCTGCAAGATTCGATACGCGCGATTCGAGCAGAGCAGGGTGGTGACGTTGAGCCGCTCGCGCGCCTGCGTCCATAGCGATTGAACGGTGTACATAGCGCTGCCGTCGGCCTGCAGCGAGATAACGCGGCGGTCGGGACAGGCAATCGCGGCGCCGGTCGCCGACGGCAGACCCTGGCCGATCGCTCCACCGGTGAGAGCTAGGCAAGTGTGCGGAGCGGCTCCAGGAGCCATTGCACCATATGCGCCGCCCGACGTGGCACTTTCATCGACTACGATCGCTCCTTCGGGCTGAAGGCGTGCGAGTGCCGCGCCGAGGCTGACAGGAGTGAGCTTTCCGCTGGGCGCGTCGGGTAGCTTCAATGGCAGCGTCGGCGCGGACTTGGGAGCAGCGAGTGCGTCGGCCAGCGCGTCGAGGGCGGCGACGGCGTCGTCGGCGATTTGCGCAAGCGTTTCTACGTCGCATCCGTCGGCAACCAGCCGGCTGGGTAGATTGGGGTAGCCGAAGAAAGCGACCGGCTCCTTCGCCCCGGCGAGCACGATGGTTTGCGAGCCTGAAAACGCCTCGAGCGCCTGCTCGGGAAAGTAGGGCAGGCGCGCCGGCGAGGGAATTCCGGCGCCACGCTCGATCCGCGCGGCGAAGGTTTCAGTCATCAGACGACAATTGGAAACTTCGGCGATGCGAGCCGCGGTCTTGAGTCCGTGCTCGCTGAGAGCCTGCCCGCCGAGAAGAATCGTAACCGTCTTTCCGCTGCGCAGTAGCTTCGCGATGCGGTCGATGGTCTTGCCGTCGACGGCAGCCCGCTTCGTGACGGCGCGGGGTTTCGCGGCAGCTGGCCCGTCGCTCCACTGACAGTCGGACGGAACGATCAGCGTCGCAACCTGGCCGGGCGGCGTGAGCGACGCGGCGATCGCATCGGCAGTGTCGCGTGCGATGTCGGCGGCGGATTTTGTCGAGCGAACCCATCCGGACATCGGCGACGCCAGTGAAACGATGTCGCTGGTGAGCGGCGCGTCGGCGGCGAGATGCCAGGTCGCGTGATCGCCGATCACATTTATGACGGGCGAATTGGCGCGCCGCGCGTTGTGCAGATTCGCCAATCCGTTGGCGAGGCCGGGGCCGAGGTGCAGCAGCGTCATCGCAGGCTTGCCCGTCATCCGCGCGTAACCGTCGGCGGCGCCGGTGCAGACGCCTTCGAACAGCGCGAGCACCGCGCGCATCCCGGGCACGGAGTCCAGGGCGGCAACCAGCGGCATCTCGGTGGTGCCGGGATTCGCGAAGCAGACCTCGACCCCGCAGTCGAGCGCAGTGCGAATCAGACTTTCGGCACCGTTCATCGCGGGTCGCTCCGGACCCAATCTGAACCGAGTGCGACCCGCCGGACGGAATCGGTGTCGGTCGGCTGATGCCCGACCCGGTGCGCGGGCAACGGCGCCTCTACGACGCGATTACTCAGTCGCCCGACGCCGCTGACCTCGACTTCGACCAAGTCACCGACATTCATCGGGCGCGAGTTCTTCGGCGTGCCCGATAGTATAATGTCGCCGGGCAGCAACGTTATGTATCTGCACAAGTCGGCGAGTATATAGTCAATCGGGAAAATCATTTCCGCGATCGCGCCTTCCTGTACTACTTTGCCGTTGATGTAGGTATGCAAAGTTGATTTGCGTATATCCACTCCACTGACTAATCCGGGTCCGATCGGGCAGAAGCCGTCCATTCCCTTGACGCGCAGCATCGAGCCCGCGTCGGTCTCGCGATAGTCCTGGCATCCGACGTCATTCGCGGGTGCGAAGCCGGCGATATAGTCCCACGCGTCCTCGCGTCCGACGTTTCGCATTGGCTTGCCGATGATTACGCCGACTTCGCCTTCGTAGTTGAGATACTTGTGGCCCGCGGGACGGCATAGCATGCCGCGATGCGAATTCAGCGCGGTGACAGGCTTCTGAAAGTAGGTCGGCGTCTCGAGTTGCGGCGCCTTGAACTCGACGCGGCGTGATTCGTAGTTGAGATGGATGCAGAGAATCTTGGTTGGGTCGCAAGGCGGCAGATAAATCGCTTCGGCCTCGGCGATCTGCCTGCCATCGCCGAAGCGAAGTCGGTCGCCTTCGACTTGCACCCATTTCGGCTGACCTTCGTGCAGAACGCGGCGCCACTCTTCTCGCGTACCGGTAAGTACACTCATCATTGTTCTCCCGACTCGCTACCCATTAACCCGCTGCGAAGCGGACAGGCAAGCGAAACGTCATCG
>DASQHV010000176.1:0-1718 GCA_035631915.1 Candidatus Acidiferrales bacterium
TTTCGCGAGCCACGTGACGAGCAGCCACTCCTCGGAGCGCGGCGCCTTGCGCATCGCGTCGCGCCGGAGCATCACCTGCTTCAGCTCGACGCCGGTCAAATGTGCGAGTAAGGGGATCAGTTCGCTTTCATTGTTGGTCATCTCGTCGCGCGCGAAGAGATTCGCCGAATATATCAGCATCGTGTGGATGCAGGCGGCCACCGTGTCGGGCGTCGCGCGGTCGCCGTATGCGGCGAGCGGGCCGGCTTGCGACAGTGCGTAGGCAAGGAAGTCGGCGTTGGCGTTGAGCAGCGTCGTAATGAACTGTACGGCGCGCGGCGATCCCGAAGCTGCAAGGCGCGCGCGAATTTCGTCGAGCCCCGGCCGCGCCAGCCGCCGCATGAAGCGCCGCCGCGCCGGCGAGAGCCAGTAGCGCAATCCCTCGAGCATCGCGCGCCTGATTTAACACACGGCGGAGCGCATCCGCGAGCACCGGTCGAAATCGCGTTGCTGGAAAAAAGAAAGGCCGCTCGCGAACGAGCGGCCTGGTGCGAATCGAATTTGTGTATCGGCTACGCGCTGAATGACGACCCGCATCCGCAGGTGCGGCTCGCGCGAGGATTGTCGAAGCGGAATCCCGCACCGTGCAGACCCTCGACGTAGTCCAAGGTGGTGCCCGCGATGTACGGCAGTGAGATCTCGTCGACGAAAACCAGCACGCCACCGAAGTCGGTCACGCGGTCGCCGTCCTTCAAGGTGTCGAAGTTCAGCGAATACTGAAACCCGGAGCAGCCGCCGCCGGTGACGCCGATGCGGAGGCCGTGGTCGGCGCCGAGGCCCTCTTTGTTCTGCATCTTGCGGACCATCTCGATCGCGGTCGGAGTCAGCTTGACGTCCGGCAGCGACGCGAGATCAACGGGCGCGTTCGCGATCGCTTCGGTATGCTCGTGATCAACTTGCTCAGCCATCTAATTCTCCGTCGATACGGTAAGGTGCGCTTACGTGCCCTACTCCACTATCCAACAAGAAACTAATCACAGCCAATTGTGGAGTCAATGCGTCGAGAATTGTCGGCGCGAAAAGTCCCGTGAAATGCTAGACTTTTGGCACCGTCGTGGATGATTCACGGGAAACGATCGAGCGGGCAGCGCGGCAGGCGGGATTTGTCCTGGTCGGCTTCGCGCGGATTCGTAAGCTGGACGAACGGCGCGAATTCTACCGCGGATGGCTCGACCGCGGCGAGCACGCGCGCATGGACTACCTGGCCCGCGAGCCGGAGCGGCGCTTCGACCCGCGGCGGCTGAACGCGCGCTACAAGTCCGTCGTCAGCCTGGGCTACCCGTACGCCGTTCCGTCGATGCCGCGCTGCGATTGGCGCGCCGAACTTCGCGGCCGGATGGCGGCGTATGCGCTCGGGCGCGACTATCACGACTACGTGCTGAAGCGCGCGCGCAGCGTCGCCGACCTGATCAAGAAGACGGGCATCGGCGAGGTAGCGCGCGCATACGTGGACACCGGGCCAGTATTCGAGCGCGAGTGGGCAGCCGAGTCGCGCGTCGGCTGGATGGGAAAAAACACGATGATCCTGAATCGCGAGCAGGGGTCGTATTTTTTTCTGGCCGAGATTTTCACCGACGCCGAGTTCGACGCCGCCGAGGAACCGTATCGCGATCATTGCGGGACCTGCCGGCGATGCATCGAGCTGTGCCCGACCGGCGCGCTGGCGGACGGCTACGTGA
>DASQHV010000177.1:0-3216 GCA_035631915.1 Candidatus Acidiferrales bacterium
TCGCACACAAAATCAGCGCCTGCGCGCCGCGCGGACTCGGCCCGAAACGCAGGTATTGCGAGACCTCGGGAATCGCGCCCGGCCCGCCCGGCGTGCAGCCGCCGATCACGCCGATGATGTAACGCTCGAGCGGCTCCGCGACCATCACCTCGCGCACCAGCGCCTTCTGATTCTCGATCGCCTGCGGCGCCCGCGCCGCGTCGAACAGCGGCTGGATGCGGCTCTGCGCCGTGCCGGTGGTGCGATTCAAAATTTCGCGCAGCTCTTCGGGCTTGGGCGATCCCATCACGACCTTGAAGATGAAGCGGTCCATCTGCGCTTCGGGCAGCGGGTAGGTGCCTTCGAGCTCGATCGGATTCTGCGTCGCCAGCACGATATACGGCGGCTCGAGCACGTAAGTGGTGCCGAACACCGTCACCTGGTGCTCCTCCATTGCCTCCAGCACCGCGGACTGCGTCTTGGGAGTCGCGCGGTTGATCTCGTCGCCCAGCACCATGTGCGCGAAGATTGGCCCTTCCTTGAACTGGAATTCGCGATGTCCGTCGGATTCGGTCAGCACCTGCGTGCCGATGATGTCCGACGGCATCAGGTCCGGCGTGAACTGGATTCGCTTGAAGCTGAGGCCGAGCGTCTCGCTCGCCGCCTTGACCATCAGCGTCTTGCCCAGTCCCGGCACGCCTTCGATCAGGATATGGCCGCCGCAGAACAGCGCCGTCAGCGTTTTGCGGATGACGTCCTGATGGCCGACGATCACGCGAGCGACTTCGCTCTCGGCGCGCGAAAATATCTTGCGAAACTCTGCGACCCGCTGGTCGGGTGTAGCTTGTTGAGGAGCCGCTCCCATCCGTTTTCCTTCCTTCGATTTAGTGAATCATGTCGCGATAACGCGGCGGCACCAGTTGACGTTCGTCGGGCGGGGCGTCGTCGCTGGTCGGCGCGAGCGGTGCATTGACGTACGCCGTCGTCGCGCGGGGCCGGTCGGTGTCGAGCACGGTCTTGCCGCCGTTGCCGGAGGGCGTCGTGCCCGGCAGCCGGAACATCACGTAGCGCGAGTCCTTGAGGTCAAGCGGCGCGCCTTTCTCGCCCGGCTTCAGATAGCGCTGGTAATTGGCCGGCGCGGGGTTCTCGCCCAGGCGCGTGTCGCCGAGGTTCGATCCCATGTCCTTGTTGTCTTTGGTTTTTCCGCCCGCGGCCGGCAGGTTGCGATCGCCGTTGTTTGCCGGCTTTGCGATATTGCCCGGCATGTTGGGGTCGAACTTGTCGCCGCCTTTCTGATTCGGATTGTCGCCCGGCTTGTTTGCGCCGCCCTTGTTCTTGTCGTCGCCGGATTGTTTATCGGCGCCTGAGTTCTTCGCGTCGGACGTTTCGACTTGTGCCTCGGCCTTGGCGAGCTCGTTCTGCAAATCGACGCTCGACTGGTCGCCCTTGTCCTTGTTCTGATCGTTCTTGTCGTTCTTGGCCGAACCTTTCCCGCCCTGAGAATTTCCAGCGCTCTTGCCACTGTCGCTTTTGCCCGACTCGCCGCCGGATTTTCCCGACTCAGCGCCGGACCCACTCTCGGCCTTTCCCGATCCGCTGCCCGACGCGTCCGACTTGGTCTTGCCCTGTCCCTTGCTATTACCGTTGCCGCTCTGCGAGTTGGACTTGCCCGTGCCCTGGTCCTTTCCTGATTGACTGTTGTTGCGCTTCTGCTCAGCCTGCTTGGCCTGCTGCATCGCTTCCTCGATGCGCTTCTTTTTCTCTTCGGGCGGCAGCTTTGAATTGTCGATCGCGTCAGCGGCCTTGCGAACAGCGTCAGCGAGCGCAGTGTCGTCCGCCGACGTAGACGATTTCTGAATTTCCTGCGCGATCGCACGCAAGCGCGCCGCTTCCGCGCTTTGTGGCGACGGCGCGCGAACCAATCCCAAGGTGGCCAGGACCATCGCCAGTCCCACCACGCCCGCAAAAATCGAAGAGCGCTTCAGCGGCCCGCCTACTTCGAGTCGGAATTCTTTTTTTGGATCGAAGCCTTCGAAGTATGCGATCGCGCGCCGCCACAATACCGGGAACAGCGGCGAGCGCCGTCCGCGAACACTTTCCGGCGCCGCGGGATCTGCCAGCGACGCGAGCGTGACGAGCTGCTCGTGGCAATCCAGCCGATCGTCAAGCATCGCGGCCGCTGCGGCGAAGTCGTTGGCGCGGCGATACGCGCGATACGCCAGCACTGCGCCGGCCACTAGCGCGAGCACGCCCAGGCCGAGCAGTCCCGCGCTGAGCGCCTCGGCATCCCGCGCCGGCATCGTGTAACCCCATCGCGTCCACGTGACGTCGCCGATTGGCTCGACGAGCACGCCGAGCGCCGTCGCCGTCAGCGCGGGCGCGATCGCGCCAACGAACGCGCGAACTGCCGCTAGCCGCGCGATGCGCGCGCGGGCACTGCCGATGACTTCAACGGGATTTGGCACAGGATGAAATTATAGCGTACTCGACCCAGATGCGACCGTCCAAATTAACCTGCTGACGGGGGCTCCGCTACCGCCGCTGCTCCGGTTTGCGCTCGCTGGCGATCACGCGTTTGTGCTCGGCGAACGACTTGGAAAACACGTGCGTGCCGCCGCCCTCGCGCGCAACGAAATACAGGAATTGAGTGCTCGCCGGATACAGCGCCGCCTCGATCGACTTAAGGCCGGGATTCGCGATCGGACCCGGCGGCAGCCCCGCGAAATCGTAAGTGTTGAACGCCGACGCAGTGTGGACCGCCGCCGCCGCGCCGCCTTCGTCGAAACCGTAATGCGCCGTCGGGTCCGACTGCAGTGGCATCTTGAGCCGCAACCGGTTGTAGAACACTCCCGCTATCAATGGCCGCTCTTCGGGCGCCTTGGCCTCCTTCTCGACGATCGACGCCATCGTCACCAACTGCCGCGCCGTCAGCCCAAGATCGAACATCCGCTCCTCGACCTTGGGGGTCAGCACCGTGTAAAAGCGCGCGAGCATCGCGCTCAGCACCGTGTCGAGCGTTGCGTGCGGCGAGAATCGGTAGGTCGCCGGGAACAGGTAACCCTCCGCGCCGAGCGGCATCAGGCCCAGCGCGCGAACGATTTTTCCGTTGCGCGCCGCCGCCTCGAATTGATCCTCGCAGGCGAGGCCGCTCTCTCCCACGCGCTCTGCAATCTGATGCACCGTCAGGCCTTCGGGTATCGTCACCGTCACGACGATGAAATCGCCGTTGACGAGATG
>DASQHV010000178.1:0-2485 GCA_035631915.1 Candidatus Acidiferrales bacterium
CAAGGAAAAATCCGGCGTCTTCACCGGCGCCTACGCGCGCAACGTCTTCACCAACAAGGACATCCCGATCTGGATCGCGGACTACGTTTTGATGGGATACGGCACCGGCGCGATCATGGGCGCACCCGGCCAGGATCAGCGCGACTTCGAATTCGCAACGAAATATGGAATCGAGATTCCGCGCGTCACCGCACCGCCCGACGGCAGCGCGCCGCCTGCCGATCGTGCCTTCACCGAACACGGCGTTGCGATCAACTCGGGCTTCCTCGACGGGATGACGACGGCTGAGGCAATCACTGCCGTATCCCGCTACGCCGAGTCGCACAACTTTGGCCGCGCCACCGTCAGCTACCGGATGCGCGATTGGGGAATCTCGCGTCAGCGCTACTGGGGATGCCCGATTCCGATCGTCTACTGCAAAAACGACGGCATCGTCCCCGTGCCCGAAGACCAACTGCCCGTGATGCTTCCGCCGATGACCGACTATCAGCCGTCCGGCACCGGCCGCTCGCCGCTCGCCAACGTGCCCTCGTTCGTCAACACGACCTGCCCCAAGTGCGGCGGACCGGCCGAGCGTGAGACCGACACGCTGGACGGCTTCGCCTGCTCGTCGTGGTACTTCCTGCGCTTCGCGTCGCCGCATGAAAATCAGCGGCCGTTCGATCGGCGCGCGGTCGACTACTGGTTGCCGGTCGATCTCTACGTCGGCGGCGCCGAGCATGCCGTGATGCATCTGCTGTACTCGCGGATGTGGACAAAGGTGATGGCCGACGAGGAGCTGATCGGCTTCGACGAGCCGTTCCCGCGGCTGCGCAACCAGGGGGTGGTGTGGGCCGCGGACGGCCAGCGGATGTCCAAGAGCAAGGGCAACGTCGTCACGCCCGACGCGATGATCGAAAAATACGGCGCCGACGCACTCCGGCTCTGGGAGCTGTACATGTGCCCCTTCGACGAGGCCACCAACTGGAATGAAGACGGCATCGCCGGCACCCTGCGCTTCATCACGCGAGTCTGGACGATGATCCGCCGCTACGTCGAGGCCGGCGCACCTGCGGGAAATCCAAGCGAGGAAACGCTGAAGCGCGCGCACAAGACTATCGCCGTCGTCACCGATCATGTCGAACGGCTGCGCTTCAACACGGCGCTCGCCGAGCTGATGGCTCATCTCAACTACATCGCGAAGCTCACTCCCGCCGAGCTTGGCCGCTTCGCCGCCGAGTCGTTTCTGCGGTTGCTCGCGCCGATGGCTCCGTATGTTACCGAGGAGATGTGGCGCGCGCTCGGCCACGACACTTCGATTCACCTGGAGTCGTGGCCGAAGTTCGACCCCGGGCTCACGCGCGAGGACGCGGTTACCGTCGTCGTGCAAATCAACGGCAAGGTCCGCGACCGCATCCAGGTCGCACCCGGCACCGACGAGGCCACGGTGCGCGATCTGGCGCTCAAAAGCGCCGCCGTCGTGCGCAACCTCGACGGAAAGACGCCGCGCAAGTTTATTTTCGTGAAAGACCGGATGCTCTCGATCGTGGTGTAGCGGCGCAAACCCGCGACGCTTGAAGCATCCGCGCACGCCGTGCGATGCTCGCGGCGAAAACGTTACGACACGACATTTTCCGTCACTGCAAGGAGCGACCGAGATGGCCGAGGAAGTGCTGAAAGTCACGCGCCACGCAAATTATGCCGTGCTGACGCTGAGCCGTCCTGAAAAACGCAACGCCCTCAACCAGCCGCTGATCGACGCGATCAACAACGCGCTCGCGAAGTTCGAGAACGATCGCGAGGTTCGCGCGCTGCTGCTCCGCGGCGAGGGCTCCAGCTTTTGCGCCGGCATCGATCTCAAGGAAGTCGACGAGACCACCGGTGGCCACAACCCTACGTCACTGGAATTTGTTTTCGGACGCCTCGAGCGCTTCCCCGTGCCCACTATCGCCGCGGTGCAGGGCGCTGCGCTGGCCGGCGGCCTGGAACTCGCGCTGCATTGCGATCTTCGCATCGCGTCGGACAACGCCCGGCTCGGCATGACGCTCGGCCGCGTCGGCCTGATGGTCCCGTACGACTTCACGCGCAAGCTGATCGAGGTCTGCGGCGCCGCCAACACCGCGTGGATTCTCTACACCGCCGACTTGCTCGACGCCGAAACCAGCAAGCACATGAACCTGGTTCACGACGTCGTGCCCGATGCGAAGCTCGGCGAAGCTACCACCGCGCTCGCGGAAAAGATTGCGGGCAATGCGCCGCTGTCGCTCCGCGCGATGAAGGCGACGGTCCGTCGATGCATGAGCGAGACGTTCGACGCGTGGCACGACGACATGCTCAAGATGGCGCGCTCCGTGCGCGAGAGCGTCGACGCCAAGGAAGGCGTGCGCGCGTTCCTGGAGAAGCGCAAGCCCGTCTGGAAGGCCGAGTAGGCACTCGCCGGCCGCGCAACTGCATCCACCCCTTCACTCGTCTGCTTGCATGACGCGGGTCTTCGACCTAGAGTAAG
>DASQHV010000179.1:0-5330 GCA_035631915.1 Candidatus Acidiferrales bacterium
ATGGTTGAACGCGCGCTTTCCCGTCGTCGGATCGATAAACAGGCGGACGCTCTCTGCGACTTCGGTCGAGAAGTCCAGCATGTTGGTCAGTGGTCCCGCGATCTGCGCCATTGAATTCGGAAGCTGTCCGAGGTTCAAGCCCCAGTTGTCGGCGATGAACTTCAGGATCGAGCTTTGATCGGTAAGCGTGTGGTCCACGAAGTTCGGCTTGGCGAACGGTGAAATCGCGATCAGCGGCAGACGCGGGCCGTAGCCGCAACGACCGGCGATGCCATCGGTGTTCTTCGTTCCGCACAGATTGACTCCGCCTACCGTGTCGGCGCTGGTGATCGACTGGCTGACGATTGTGCTCATCTGATGGTCGTACCATCCGTCGGAATCATCATACGCGATGATGACCAGGGTGTTCGGCCACTCCGGCCTCTGCAATAGGAAGTTCACCGTGTTGGCGATGAAGGTCTGCTCGTCGAGCGGCGACGAGTAGCCGGCGTGGCCGTCCTGGTAGCCGTCCGCCTTCAGGAACGAGACCGCCGGAAAGTTGTTGTGGTTCAGCGCGTCGAAGAAGTCGTGCAGGTCGTATTGGTGATGCACGCCGCCGTCGTCGTGGCCGATCACGGCAATCGAACAGGGGCGCAGGTGCTGCAGATTCGCCGTGCTGGCGAAGTACTGGAAGCCCTCGTGATGCGGTATGTAGTCGACCTTCGGCGGAAACGCGCCGGTGACGGAAGTGTGCGAGCGGTGGCATCCAGTGGTCAGGTTCGGGTTCTGAATCGTGAGATCGAAGCCGCCCGCAATATTGCCCCACGTGACGTGCGCGCTGTTCAGCAGGTCGCCGATGTTCGAGCCGGACATCGTCACGTTGTCGCGCGTCGTGCAGACATCGCCGGTCGGCTGCGGGTCAGAAACCACCGAGCCTGAAACGGTATCCGGACCGAACGCGGTGTTCAGATTCGGCGGCGATGCGCCGTTGGTGTTGCCCGCGATCAGGTTGAGCACGCCCGGCGTCGACGGGCCGAAGGTGGTGCCGAACGAGTTGTCGCTCATCGCGTAGAACTGCGCGTAGTTCCATAGCGCCGTAACTGTGTTGCCGTCGAAGTAGCCCATGATCAGGTCGTTCGGATGTCCCTGGTTCGGATTGCAGCCGGCGTTGAACTGCACGAACTTGTCCATCAGGCCCAGATCGAAAATTTCGAGCTCGTCGGTGTAGGCATGATCCTGATCGCAAGTCGCCGATTGCGCGCGCCCGAGGCGGAACGGATTGGCGGTGTTGGGATTGTTGTTGAGCAGACCGCCGTTCAACAAACCGTTGACGCCCGGGGTGTTGGGCGCCGCCTGAAACTTCGGCTCTCCCGGCGTGTTGTTGGCAGCTACCGGATACGTGCCGAAGTAGTGATCGAAAGACACGTTCTCCTGAAAAATGACGACGATGTGTTCGATCGGCGTCGCGGTCCCCGATGCCTGCGCACGTCCCGCGCAGGTTGCCACGATCGCGAGCGCGACGATGACGCGCGCGAACCCTTTTCTCATCCGCATGTTCGAAATCCTCCCTGGAGTTTTGCTTGCCCGCGGACAATATGAACCGCGGGATGCGCGACTCTAACGAGGCAACATGACGGCGTGATGAAGCTAAGTTTTCGCGCCGATCAATTTCGTGTGACAGCGAAGATTCGAAATTTCGATAGTGTGAATTGCCTGCAAGCGGGCGCGTCGTCGAAGTGAAAAAAGGCCCCGCATCCTGATCCGGATGCGGAGCCTTGGAGTGGACGGTTAAGGCTGCGCCTAGTCGAAGGAGTTCGCCACGTCGGCCATCGCCTTGCCGGCGCGCTCGCAGGTCTCGCTCAGCACGTCGTCGGAGATCACGGTTGAAAGCGCGATCAACCCGCGCGGCGCGAGAAACAGTCCCTGGTTGAGCGCGGCGAGATGGAAATTCGCGATCGCGCGGGAATCCTCGCGCACGATTGTCGCCGGCGGCGGCTCCTTCAGGAAGAACACGTTCATCAGCGAGCCGAATTGCCGCACCGAGAACGGCAGCTCAGCCTGCCGTGCCGAGCGCGCCAGCTCTGCGGCCAGCCGCTCGGCGTTTTTCTGCATCTTGTCGATCCGCGCCTGCGTCAGCTCGCGCAGCGAAATTGCGCCGGCCGTGCAGGTGATCGGATTGCCGTTGAAGGTGCCCGAATGCATCATCGAGCCGCGGTTGCGCGGGTCGAAGCTCGACATGACTTCCTCGCTGCCACCGATCGCGCCGACCGGAAATCCGCCGCCGATAATCTTGCCCATCATCGTGATGTCGGGCTTGACGTCGAAGATTTGCTGCGCGCCGCCTTCATGCAGTCGGAGCGTAATCACCTCGTCAACCACGAACAGCGCGCCCGCGCGATGCGCCGCTTCGGCCACCCGACCGAGAAATCCGGCGGGCGGCTCGACGATTCCCGCCGATCCCAGAATCGGCTCCAGGAACACGGCGGCGATTTCGGGGCCGCGCTCCGACAACAGCGCTTCGAATGCGGTCGCCTCGCCAAAGTCCGCGACCATCGTCCGCTCGCCTTCTTCGCCAAGCAGGCCCACTTCCAGATCGTCGTAGGAACCGTGATAGCCGTAGCGCGCCATCAGGATGAGCTTGCGCCCGGTGAGCCGGCGCGCGACCTGCGCCGCCAGCATCGCGGCCTCGGTGCCCGAGTTGCAGAAGCGCACGCGATCGACCGACGCAACGCGCTCGCAAATCAGCGTGGCGAGTTCGACCTGCGCCTCCGAGCGCGCGGGCCACGCGGTGCCGTCGCGCAGCGCTTTGCTGACGGCCTCGACAATCGGCGGATATGCGTTGCCGTGAACCAGGCTGGTGTAATTGCCGATCAGGTCGATGTACTTGTTGCCGTCGACGTCCCACAGATACGGACCCTCGCCGCGCGCGAGTGCGAGAGGGTAGGGCCGATGGTAAGTGGTGGTGCGAGTGTCGCCGCCGGGCATCGCCCGTTCGGCGCGTTTGCTCAGTTCAGCGGATTTCGGCGTAGCTGCGCGATAGCGTTCCTCAATGCTGTTCATCGTCTCTCCCCCGACCCGACTAGCGGCCGCTCCCCCGCGACCGTTCCAAGCCCCCCAACCGTTGCCTACGTTCCCCCATCATTTGCATGTATCTGGAGGATACGAGTCAAGCACCCGCTCATTTGGCCCGCTTTGGCTTCGATGGGCGCGGCTTGGCCAATTTGCGCGCGGGATCGGGTCGGGAAGCCAATTCGTACACCGAAACGTGATGTTCGCTGCTCGCCCCGAACGGTTCGCGCCTCCATCCGCCCCATCGATCGCGGAGCCGCATCCCAGCCATCCGCGCCATCAAGTCGAGCTCGGCCGGGAACGCATAGCGGATTTTTATCGGATAAACCCGGGTGCCGCTTTCGCCGACTACGACGTGCGCGGAGTTAGTGGTTTGCGCCGCGCGATCGTGTATCGAGGCGTCGAGCTTCACGAAATCGTCGCCGATGTGCGAGACGGCGAGTCGTTGGCCGCGGTCGAACAGGCTGTGGTCGGGGACAAACGCCTCGATAACGAAGGCGCCGTCGGGCGTGAGATGTTTTGCGACCTGCGCGAAGCAGCGGAGTTGCGTTGCCTGATCTTCCAACATGAACAGGGTATTGAAGACAACGAAAATCAGCGAGAATTTTCCTCCGATCTTCACGTCGGCGAAGTTGCCGAACTCGACTCTGATTGCGTCGCCGCCCGGCTTCGCCCGCATCTTCTCGACCATCTTCGGCGACGCGTCGATTCCGTAAACCTTCACTCCGCGCGCGGCCAGTGGAATCGCGACCCGGCCGGTGCCGATTCCGAGTTCGAGCACACGTCGATTGCCGGCGACCGACGCCAGGAATTCGGCGGCGTCCTCCGCGGAACTCGCGGGTGTCGCGAGCTCGTCGTATACGTCGGCAATCCGCTCGCCGTAAGTCTTCTCGTCGTAGTCCGGCATGTCGCGAGGTCATCAGATGCCCAGATCAGAGTCAACGCGAACCGCGCTTCACGGTGAGGAAACGAGTCGATTCAGAATTCGACCGGCAGGGATTCCAGGCCGCGGAATCGGCCCATCACCTTCCATTTGAGCGCGCCCGTCGCGAGCCGGAGGTGCGGTATCCGTCGAATGAGTGCGCCGACGGCGACTTGCGCCTGCAACCGCGCCAGGTTGGCGCCCAGGCAGTAGTGCGTGCCGTGGCTGAACGCGAGATGTTCGCCGTCGTTGCGGCAGATATCGAAGCGGTCCGGGTCGGGGAATTTCGCAGGGTCGCGATTGACCGCGCCAATCAGCACGGTAACGACGTCGCCCTTGGCAATTTTGCGTCCACCGATCTCGAGCTCGGCGGTTGCGACCTGCGGATTGGGCGCCTGCGTCGGACTCTCGAAGCGCAGCACCTCCTCGATTGCGCCTTCGATCAATCCGGGATTGGCGCGCAGCTTCGCGAGTTCAGCCGGGTTTTGCAGCAGCGCAAGGACGGCGCTGCCGATCAGATTGCGCGTAGTGCCGTGTCCCGCGGTAAACAACTGCTCGGCCATCGTGACAATCTCTTCATCGCTGAGGCGGCGCCCGCGTTCCTCGGCCGCGATAGTTGCGCCCAGCAAATCGTCGGTCGGGCGCGCGCGCCGCTCGACGACCGGCCGGCGCAGATAGTCCATGAACTCGCGCGCCGAGCGATCGCCCTCCGCAATCATTTCAGGCGTGCGCACGATTCCGCGCGACAGGATCACGCCGTCCACGAAACCGCGCAGCCGGGCCCAGTCGTCGGGCGGCACGCCGAGCATCGCGGAAATCGCATCGGCGGGTAGCGGATACGCGAAGTCAGCGATCACGTCCATGCGGCCCGCGCCCGCGAGCCGATCGAGCGCTTCCTCCACCCGCGCCGAAATTGCGGGCCGCGCGGCGGCGATCGCGGCGGGCGAGAACGCCTTTGCGATCAGCCCTCGCAGCGCGGTGTGGATCGGCGGATCGTTGAAAGCAAGCTCGCCGGCCTGCAACTGCAGGATCGGCTGGTTGCCAAACTTCGCGCGCATCAGGTCCAGGAACGCGACGCGACTGAAGCGATGGTCGCGCAGGAACGCGATCGCGTCGGCGTAGCGCGTCAGCACCCAGCCGCCGATAAACGGGCTGTAGTGCACCGGATCGTCCGCGCGCAGCCGATGGAACAGCGGATAAGGATTCGGATGTCCGGGCAGCGTCGGATCGACGTCGAGGGGAAATGACTCTGCGGCGACGGGCATTCGGCGTGCCGCTACTTCAGCGCGGCGATCGCTTCCATCTCGACCATCAGGCCGTCCACGGCCAGCGACGTCACGCCGACCAGCGTCGACGCCGG
>DASQHV010000180.1:0-1521 GCA_035631915.1 Candidatus Acidiferrales bacterium
GAGATCAGATGCGGCCGCAGCGGCCTGTTAGAACATGAGGCGAGAAGACGCATCGCGAGCGCATTGCTCGGGGCATCAACGCGACGTCTCTCACCAAGAAACATGAGCGCGAAACCCGCTGCGGGTTTCGCGCGCTTTTCCTTTCCGGTTCAAACGGGAAGTCCGAAACCTGCGTGAGGTTTCGGTGGATCCGCTCCTCTATCTGACCGCGGTGTGGCGCAGCGTCTCGGCGTGTCGGTTCACCAGCGCGTCGCATCGCGAGAGCAGCGCGTGGTCATGCGAGTGCCGCTCGATCATGTAGCTCAGCTCGCCCAGGTCGTGGACCAGCAGGCGCAGACATCGTTCGTACTCGTCGGGCGCCTGCGTCGCCTTGAGCAGATCCGAAACGAGGTCTTCGAGTTCGGTCTCCTCGACTTCGAGCGCAATTTCGAGCGCCCGCTCGAGCGCGATTCCGGGCACCGCGTCGCGCTGGGATTTTTCCAGCAGGCCGCGCAGGCGCACGATAGTCGCGTCCTCCAGCGAGATGGGACTCGGCTTATCGAGCATCTCGTCCTGATCGAGCACCGTCGTCACCAGGTCGAGCGCGCCGACGTGCCGCGCCTCGTCGCGCGCCATGCCGAACCAGAACTCCTGCAGCGCGGCGTCCTTCGCAAAGATCTTCGCGAGACGCGCGTACAGCGCCATGCTCTGCTTTTCGAGCGCGATCGTCGCGTCGAGGACTTCACGTGTGGTTGGCATCGCCGGGAATCATACCTTTACGATCGTTTCCGCGTAAAGCGCGAAGGCCCGACCGCGCATGCGATCGGGCCCCCGACTTCAACTGCGCGATTGCGCAAGTTCTATTTGGCGAGTTCAGTCGCCCGCGTCTCGCGAATCACCGTGACGCGGATCTGCCCCGGGTACGTCATGTCGGCTTCGATCTTGCGCGCGACCTCGCGCGCCAGCAGTGAGGTGTCCTCGTCCGAGACCTGGGTCGGCTCGACGATCACGCGCATCTCGCGCCCGGCCTGCACGGCGAAGCATTTCTCGACGCCCTTGAACGACTTGGCGATCGTTTCGAGGTCTTCCAGCCGCTTGACGTAGCTCTCGAGCACCTCGCGCCGCGCTCCAGGCCGCGCACCAGACAGCGCGTCGGCCGCATCGACCAGCGGCGCCAGGATGGTCTCGGCTTTGACCTCCTCGTGATGCGCCGCGATCGCATTCACAATCTTCGCCGACTCGCCGTACTTGCGCGCGATCTCTCCGCCGATCAGCGCGTGCGAGCCCTCGACCTCGTGCGTCAGCGCCTTGCCGATATCGTGCAGCAGCGCCGCGCGCCGCGCCTGTTTTTCGTTGAGCCCCAGCTCCGCCGCCATCGCGCCGCAGATGAACGCCGCTTCGATCGAATGCATCAGCACGTTCTGCGCGTAGCTGTACCGGTACTTGAGCATCCCGAGCAGCTTGACCAGTTCGGGATGGATTCCGTGCACGCCGACTTCGATAATCGCGCGCTGGCCCGCCTCGCGAATCGATTCCTCGACC
>DASQHV010000181.1:0-9034 GCA_035631915.1 Candidatus Acidiferrales bacterium
GGCGCGGACGTGACGTTCGTCGACTCGTCGCGCGACTCGGGGGCGGCGATTCGTGCGAATGTTGCGGAGCTTGGATTTGGCGCGCGCGCCACGATGCTCGGATCCGAAGTTCGGCGCGCGCTGGCGGCGCTCGGCGCCGCGCATGAGTCGTTCGATCTGATTTTCGTGGACGCGCCGTTCAAGGACGATATGAGCGCCGAAGTGCTGCAACTGCTCTGCCGCTACGGGTTGGCGGCGTCCAACGGATGGATGGTCGTCGAGCAATCGAAGCGGGCGCCCGCGGCGCCGGATGCGCCCGCCGGTTTCGAGCGCGTGACCGTGGCCCGGCTCGGCGATCACAGGCTGGCATTTTATCGGCGGGAGGAAACTCCGCCGCGCAATTCGTGATGGATTCAAGACCATGACCAACAAGAGCAAGGACCGTTCGCCGCTAATCGCGGTCTACCCGGGCAGCTTCGACCCGATCCACAACGGGCACGTCGATGTCATCCGGCGCAGCGTCGCAATCTTCGACGAGGTGATCGTCGCGGTGACTTACAATCCGCACAAGGACGCGGCGCTGTTCTCCGGCGACGAGCGCGTCGAGATGATTCGCGAAGTCATCCGCGACCTGGAACCGCGCGCGCGGGTCGACAAATTCAGCGGTCTGTCGGTGGACTACGCGGAGCGAATCGGCGCGCGGGTGCTGATTCGGTCGCTGCGCGCGGTGACCGACTTCGACTACGAGCTGCAGATGGCGCAGATGAACAAGCAGATGAGCCCGAACGTCGAGACGATCTTCATGTTCTCGAACCCGCGGCTGTTCTTCAGCTCATCGCATCTGATCAAGGAAGTCGCCGGCTACGGCAAGCGCCTGCCGGAACTGGTGCCGGAGCTGGTGGCCGAGCGGCTTCGCGCCAAGCTGAAGGTCGGCTGAGCGGCTCGCGCGTTCACGCGCTGGAATCGGACATGGAGAAGGTAAATCTGCGCGAGAAATTTTCGCGCTTCAGCGACTACTGGAGTCCCAAGATCGTCGGCGAACTCAACGACTCTTACGTCAAGCTCGCAAAGTTCAAGGGCGAGTTCGTATGGCATCGCCACGCGAACGAGGACGAATTGTTCCTGGTAGTCGGCGGCAGCCTGACAATCAAATTTCGCGACGGCGAAGTGCGGCTCGATGCCGGCGAGTTCATCGTCGTGCCGCGCGGCGTGGAGCATCTGCCGATCGCGGAAGACGAGGCGCAGGTGGTGTTGCTCGAGCCGAAGTCAACGCTGAACACCGGCGACGCGATCGACGAGCGCACGGTCGCCGAATTGAAGCGCATCTGAGCGGGCCGGTTTACGATTCTTCGGACGGTTTTTTCAGTTCGCCCGCAACGCTACAATCGAGCGGCGTCGATGGAAGTGAAGTTCGACGCGCGCCACTCGCACGCTGGATATTGAACCGGGAATGACGCACACCGATGTTGAAGCTTAATCGCAGAATCGCCGCCATCAAGCCTTCGGCCACGCTGGCCGCGGACGCGCGCGCCACCGAAATGAAGTTGGCGGGGATCGACGTAATCTCGCTCGCGGCGGGCGAGCCCGACTTCGACACGCCCGACCGAATCAAGGAAGCGGCGCGCAAGGCGCTGGCCGCCGGACAGACCAAGTACACGCCGGTCGGCGGCACCGCGGCGCTCAAGAACGCAATCAAGCTGAAGCTGAAGCGCGACAACAACCTCGACTACGAACCAGCCGAGATAATCGCGGCGGCCGGCGCCAAGCAGGCCGAGGCCAACGTGATTGCCGCGCTGTTCGACGAAGGCGACGAGGTGCTGATCCCGACGCCGGCGTGGGTGAGCTTTGCCGCGATGGTTTCGCTGTCGGGCGCGGAGCCGAAGTTCATTCGCTGCCCCGAATCCACCGGCTTCACGCTCGAGCCCGACAAACTGCGGCGCGCTCTGACGCCGCGCACGCGCGGAATCATGCTCAACTCGCCGTCGAATCCGACCGGCGCGGTGTACGGCGCCGAACAACTCTCCGCGATCGCGCGGGTGCTGGTCGACACCGACATCTGGGTGATGTCCGACGACGTGTACGAGCACATCGCGTACGACGGCCGCACGCCGCATCTTTTCGAGATCGAGCCGCGCCTGAAATCGAAGGGCATCGTGTTCAACTCGTTGTCGAAAACCTACGCGATGACGGGATGGCGGATTGGATTCGCGGCGGGACCCAAGGAGGCGATTGCTGCGGCGAACCGCTTGCAGAGTCAAAACAGCGGCAACCCCAACTCGATCACGCAGGCCGCGGCGATCGAAGCGCTGACCGGCCCGCAGGACGACTTGAAGCCGATGCTCGAGGCGTTCCGGCAGCGCAACGCGCTGGTGGTCGAGCGCGTGCGGCGAATCCCGGGCTTCAGCCTGCCCAACGTGCCGCAGGGCGCGTTCTATGTTTTTCCCAACGTGTCGGGACTGCTCGGCCGCACCTTCAAGGGCAAGAAGATCGAGGACGGCGATCAGCTCGCCGCCTACCTGCTTGACGAGGCGCACGTATCGCTGGTCGGCGGCAACGACTTCGGCGCGCCGGAGCACGTGCGGATCTCGTACGCGACGTCGGTCGAGAATCTGAACAAGGCGTTCGATCGAATCGAGCAGGCGGTCGCGAGGCTGCGCTAACGCGGGCGCCAGGGAGTCGGGAATTCGCCGGCGTCGAGGTAGCGCACGTAGTCGGCAAGTATCTCGGCGTGATCGAAGGCGAGCGGCGCCGGCGGCACCCGCGGGTCGAATAACGCGACGTTCTTGGCGTCGTCGGCAGCGCGCGGCACGCCCGACGCCCGCGCGACATAAACCACGGTGATCGTATGGCCGCGCGGATCGCGATCGGGACGCGAGTACACTCCGAGCAGCGCGCGAATCTCGACCTCGAGCGAAGTTTCCTCGCGCGCCTCGCGTATCGCGGCCTGCTCGACGCTCTCACCGAACTCGACGAAGCCGCCGGGAATCGCCCAGCCGGGCGGAAAGTTCTTGCGCTCGATCAGCACGATCCGGTCGCCTATTTCGGCGATCACGTCGGCGGCTATCGGCGGGCATTGCGGACGCGGCATCGCGCGACTTTAGCACGCGCGCTCGATGCGGCGCACCGCGGGGGCCGTTGACAAGCGCGGGCGCGGACCACAGAGTTTCAGACATCTTGTTGCGCGGCATCGGGAGAATATGCAGGTAGCCCGGCTCTACGATTTCGGCGATATCCGCGTCGAGGAAAGTGCGCGGCCCCAAGTTGGCGCCGACGACATCCTGGTGCGCGCACGCGCGTGCGGCATCTGCTCGGGCGACATCATGCCCTGGTACATCAGGCGCAAGGCGCCACTGGTGCTTGGGCACGAGCCGGTGGGCGTGGTCGAGGAGACCGGCGCCGCGGTGCGCGACTTCAAGCGCGGCGAGCGGGTGTTCGTGCATCATCACGCGCCGTGCTTTCAATGTCCCGCGTGCCGGCGCGGCGAATACGTGCAATGCCCGACCTGGCGCGCGACCAATATCCGGCCCGGCGGGATGGCTGAGTATTTTCTCGTCTCAGCAGAGAATCAGCGCGACACGCTGCGGCTGCCCGACTCCGTCGACGACGCGAACGGCGTGCTGATCGAGCCGGCCGCGTGCGTCGTCAAATCGCTCAAGCGCTCGGGACTCAAAGCGGGCGAGTCAATTCTGATTATCGGGCTCGGCATCATGGGCATGATGCACGTGAAGCTCGCGCGCCATCTTGGTGCGGGAACGATTATCGGTGCGGACCTGTTTCATTCCCGCGCCAACCGCGCCGTCGAGCTTGGGGCCGACCACGGAGTCGTGGTGGCGGGTGACAACATGGTGGAGCAGGTGCGCGACCTCACCAAGGGCGCAATGTGCGACGTGGTGATCGTCGGACCGGGCACTTCGCGCGCGATTGCGGCGGGAATCGCCGCGGCCGGCAAGGGTGCGACCGTCGTGCAATTCACCGCCACGCCGCCCGAGGACGAATTGACGCTCAAGCCGCACGACCTCTACTTCAACGAGACTCGGCTGGTGCCGAGCTACTCGTGCGGGCCCGACGAAACGCGCGAGGCGCTGGCGCTGGTCGAGCGCGGCGTCGTCAACGCGGGCGAGCTGGTGACGCATCGATTTCCGCTGGCGCAGGTGACCGAGGCGTTCGCGACGGCGCAAAAGCCGGAATCGCTAAAGGTGATCGTCACGTTCGCGAGCTAGAACGTCAGTAGATTCGCAGTTGCTGAAAACACAAATGCCGGAGCTGAGCGAACAGTTCGGCGTGATGGAAGTCAAACGAGGGCGGTTGCGTATGCAACCGCCCTCGCATTTTTCAAACTCGATCTAAGTTACGGCGTGGCAGGAGCTGGGGCCGGTGCCGCTGCGCCGCTATCAGCCGGAGCTGGAGCCGCACCACCCTCAGGAGCCGCTGCTGCGCCAGAGTCAGGCGCCTTTGCACGCCGACGGGAGCGGCGGTGCATCTGAGTATGAAGATGCGCGGCGCTGCCTATCGTCTCATCCGCGACCCTTCCTGCACGATCCGCGGCAGCACTTGCATCGGCGGCCGCCTGCTGCACCCGACTCGCCGCCGCCTGAGCCTGCGCCGCCGCCTGCGACGCCTTCTGACTGGCTGCGTCAGCACGGGCCGCCGCCTGGTCAGCGCGGTTCGCCGCATTGGTGGCGCGCTGTTCCGGAGTCGGCTCGTTCGACGAACATCCCGCGAGCAGCGAGAGGGCTAACAAAGCCCCAGCAAGACCGACCACCGTTGAAGATTTTCTCACTAGCCGTTCCATGTAATCCCTCCTGAAGAGTGCGGCGCGAGAATCATTCCGCGGTTCGCAGGCTCCTCCATTAAATGCCCCAACACTTCTCGAACGAAAGCGGCTGCGAATGCATCCGCCCTCGTACTCATCAAACCTGAGCTAACTTACGGCGTGGCAGGAGCCGGTGCCGCTGCGCCACCATCTGACGGAGCTGGTGCTGCGCCTGCGTCGGACGGAGCCGCCGCGCCCTCTGCTCCTGCTCCGGCGTGACGACGATGATGCTCACGGGAACGATGAGCCCTAACGCTTGGGTGCGTCTTCGACGCGATCGCTTCCGCGCGATCAGCAGCCGCTTTCGCATCGCTGGCCGCCTGCTCTACGCGGCTCGCGGCCGCCTGAGTCTGGGCCGCCGCCTGCGACGCCTTCTGACTGGCTGCTTCAGCACGAGCCGCCGCCTGATCGGCGCGGTTCGCTCCGTTGATGGCGCGTTGCGCCGGATCGGGCTCGTTCGATGAACATCCCGCGAGCAACGAAAGGGCTAACACAGCCCCGGCAAGTCCAACCAGTTTTGAAGACTTTCTGAATAACCCTTCCATTTCTTCCTCCTAAGGAATGCGCAGGAGCGCAGCTGGTGAAATCGATTGCTCCTGCTTTGCGACCATTAAGATTTGTCTCACATATTCGCAGTTGCATGCAAGCCTTCAAGCTAAATTCTGCTACCACCTCGATGCTCGTTGCATAAGTAACACGCATCTTCGATCGCATCGACGCAAGCGATCAGAGTTACGCTAGTTGAGGCAAAGCGCAGACTTCATCTCTTGGCCGGCGGCTGTCGTGACAAGCTGCGAACTTGTAGCGTCAACAAGCCATCCACGATGAGCTATAGGTCGCGAAATCGTGATCGAGTCGTAGGCAACTTAGAAATCGTCGCCGAAATCGTCCATCCCTCCCATACCACCCATCCCACCACCCATGCCGCCCATGCCGCCGCCCATTCCGCCCGCGGGCATGCCGGGTGCGGGCGCTGGCTTCTTGGGCGCCTCTGCGATGGCCGCTTCGGTGGTCAACATCAGCGACGCCGCACTGCCCGCGTTCTCGAGCGCCGAGCGCACGACCTTGGCGGGATCGATCACGCCCGCCTTGACGAGATCTTCGAAGACCTCGGACGCGGCGTTGAAGCCGTAGTCGTCTTTGCCTTCGAGCACCTTGTTCAAAACGATATGCGGCGAGTGACCGGCGTTGTGCGCGATCTGCTTGAGCGGCTCGGACATCGCAGCCGTGACGATACCGGCGCCGGCCTTCTTGTTGGCGTCGAGCTTCAGTCCCTTGACCGAGGCGATGGCGCGCACCAGGGCGACGCCGCCGCCGGCGACGATTCCTTCCTCAACCGCGGCACGCAACGCGTGGACTGCGTCGTCGACGCGCGCCTTCTTTTCCTTGAGCTCGACTTCAGTTGCCGCGCCGACCTTGATCACGGCGACGCCGCCGGTCAGCTTAGCCAGTCGCTCCTGGAACTTTTCGCGATCGTAATCGGAAGTGGTCTCCTCGATCTGGCGGCGGATCAGCTGGATGCGTCCATCGATCTCCGCCTTCTTTCCAGCGCCGCCGACTATCGTGGTGTTGTCCTTGTCGATGATGACCTTCTTGCAGCGGCCCAGCGATGCGATGCCGATATTTTCGATCTTGGCGCCGAGCTCTTCGGCGATCAGCGTGCCGCCGGTGAGCGTCGCCATGTCCTGCAGCATTTCCTTGCGCCGATCGCCGAAGCCGGGCGCCTTCACAGCTGCGACTTTCATCGTCCCGCGCAGCTTGTTGACGACCAACGCAGCCAGCGCCTCGCTCTCGACATCTTCGGCGATTATCAGCAACTGGCGGCCGGTCTGCACCACGCTTTCCAGCAGCGGCAGAATCTCGCGCAGGTTCGAGAGCTTCTTTTCGTGGAACAGGATGAGCGGTTCGTCGAGCTCGGCGACCAGCTTGTCGGCGTTGGTTACGAAGTACGGCGAGAGATATCCGCGGTCGAAGCGCATCCCTTCCACGAGCTCGAGAACAGTCTCGAGACCGCGCGCCTCCTCGACCGTGATCACGCCTTCCTTGCCGACCTTGTCCATCGCGTCGGCGACGATCTTGCCGATCGCGGTGTCACCGTTGGCCGAGACGGTTGCGACCTGCTCCAGGCGCGCGCGCTCCTTCACCGGACGCGACATGTCCTTGATGGTGGCGACCGCCTTGACGACGGCGGCGTCGATTCCGCGCTTCAACTCCATCGCCGGGAATCCCGCGGCCAGCAGCTTGATCCCCTCGCGCAGGATTGCGCCGGCCAGCACGGTCGCGGTGGTGGTGCCGTCGCCGGCGACGTCGGAGGTTTTCTGCGCCACTTCGCGAATCAACTTCGCGCCCATGTTCTCGAAACGATTTTCGAGTTCGATTTCCTTGACCACCGTCACGCCGTCCTTGGTGACGATCGGCGCGCCGAAGCTCCGCTGGATCATCACGTTGCGCCCCTTGGGTCCCAGCGTGACGCGCGCGGCGTCGGCCACCATCGTGGCGCCCGCGACAATTCCGACTCGTGCCTTCTCGTGCAGCTCAACCGTTTTGGCCGGCATCTATGTGGTTCTCCATGTTTACGTGCGCGATACAGGGTTTGCCCCGACGCACCGCCGCGACGACGGCGCGGGACCGCTCAAGAAGTTAAGCATCGCGCCGAAGGATGCAAGAGGAAGGAGGGCGAAAGCTTCTTTATGAAGCGCACGGCGCGTGCAAGGATGAGTGTAAGCGGTATTGTCATAACCGCCCCGGTTCGGCCAACCGACAGGGAGAGTTAATTTGAAAGTGATCAGAATCAGCCGGCGCGTCGGCGTCCATCAATACGACAAGGGCATCGGGCTGGGTGCTTCGTTGGCACTGATGGCGGCAGTGTCCGCGGCAATCGTAGTCCTGCCGCGCAGGGTCCACGCGTGGAGCGAAGACGCGCCGATTCGGCTCGCGGCCCAGGCTCCAGCGGCTGCGCCCACCGATGACACCACCAGCGACGACGACAAGGAAGTGCCTAACAGCCAGGTCGAAAAGTACATCAACGCTTACAAGGCGATGCAGAAGGATCACAGCATGACGGCCGAGCAGGCGGCGTCGAAGCAGGGCCTGACCATCGCGCAGTTCAGATCGCTGGAAGGACGAATCGAGCGCGACGACACCTTGCGGGAACGAGTGCGCAAGGCGCTGCGGACCGCCAACAATCCGGCTGCGAAGGACAATTCAGATCAGTAGGGGCCTACGCGCAGCGTCAGCGGCGCGGGCGATTCGGCAAAATAATAAGCGGTGGCGCAACGAGCACTCCCGCTGCACCACCGCTTCAACTGCACATTTGCGACTACCCGCGAGCCGCCATTCAGCGGACGCGTAGCAGTCGAATCAAGGATCTTCCCGCGTCGGCTACTTCGTGACCGAAGTCGAGAACGCCGCTTCGAGACGCGACACCGCGTCGTTCGCGCGACGGACCGCATCTTCAGCGCCGCTCGCCGCAGCTTCGGCCTGCGACGCCGCAGTCGCCGCCTGGTTGGCCGCCGCTTCCGCCGCGTTTGCCGATGCTTCCGCCTTGGTCGCGTCGGCTTCGGCGCGCTCGCTGGCGTTGTTGATCACCTTCATGTCGGGGCCGCACGCGGCAACAAAACCCATCAAGGCAACGACGCCGAGCATTTTCACAGCTGTTTTCATCCGAGCATTCCTCCAGTGGTTCAGGTCTTCAGCCAGTCCCGGTACTCAGTTAGTACGCGATTCGGCGATGCAGGGCTGGACGAGCAGTCCCGCACATAGTTGCAAAACCCGGTTCTCAACGCAAGGTGAAACTCCGCGTGAGTTCCGCACAAACGAAAAGATCGCACTCGCGGCGTGTCTTCGCACACGATCCTACGCGTCGTAACATTAGCCGGGTTGAACAGGCGCCGATTGACAGACAAAACTTTCAGCAGTTATCGTCAGTTCGGAGCGCCAATTTTTGCAAGGCGCCTTCCAAGCTAACGTTTTCGACATCGCAAACTGAGGTCGGGTCACGAGATGGCGACGGTTATAACGAGCGAGTGTATTAACTGCGGTGCGTGCGAGCCGGAATGCCCCAACACCGCGATCTATGCGGGCGGCGTGCCATGGGAGCTAAACGGCGCGACCAGCCCGGCGATAGCCCAGGACATCTACTACATCGTTCCGTCCAAGTGCACCGAGTGCGTCGGCTTCCACGATCACGAAGCGTGCGCGGCGGTGTGCCCGGTCGATTGCTGCGTGCCCGACCCCAACATT